>WAOY01000055.1 GCA_015520985.1 DHVE2 group archaeon | reverse complement strand
TGACCTCATTGAGCATTTCGGCACATTGTATGGCGCCTTTGAGGACGCGGCCATGAACGAGGACGTCCTGGAGGAAGAAGGGTTCGAGGGTGACTGGATCGATACCTTCGTTCAGGTGGCGAAGGAGAATATAAGCCCGCCGTATGTGCGGATATCCGGGTTCCTGGAGCTCACCACAGCCGCCCCCGACGGGATAGAGCACATAAAGAAGGTTCTCTCCGAGGCGGAAAGTGAGGACATCACCATCACCTACGTGGGCGCTCCCAGGTACAGGATATACGTCAAGGCGGAGGACTACAAGACCGCCGAGGAAATGCTCAGCAAAACGGCCAAGAGGATCATCGAGGAGTTCCAGAAACTGGGCGGAGAGGGAGAGTTCCACAGAAGGTTGTGAGCATGCACACCCTCATAAGAAAATGCCCGAAGTGTGGACGTTACACCCTTAAGGATTCTTGTCCCGTTTGCGGGGAGCCGACGGTTGAGGCTCTTCCCCCGAGATTCTCGCCCGAGGACCGCTACGGGGAGTACAGAAGAAGGTTGAAGAGAGAGGTGAAAGTATGGAGCCGATAATAGTCAAGTACGTGGAAAGGCCGGAACTGAAGGATCCGGTGCTCATTGAGGGACTTCCAGGTGTGGGCAACGTTGGTAAGATAGCGGCGGAATACCTCAAGGACAACCTGGACACGAAACTTATGGTGGAGATATTCTCAAAGTACTTCCCCCCGCAGGTCCTGATGAAGGGCGATGGAACCCTTTATCTCGTGAGGAATCAGCTCTGGTACTACAAGGACCCCAAGGGGAGGAACGACCTCATATTCCTCGTGGGCGATTACCAGGGGATGAGCTCGGAGGGGCAGTACGAGCTGTCGTACAAAGTCCTCGAGATTGCGAAGGAATTCGGGGTCAAGAAGATATTCACCCTGGGGGGATACGGAACCGGGCGCCTGGCGGATAAGCCGCGGATATTTGGGGCCGCGACGAATCAGGAACTGGTGAAGGAGATGAAGGAGTACGGAGTCTACTTCTCCGAGACGGAGCCCTCCGGGGGCATAGTAGGAGCGGCGGGACTCCTCCTGGGCCTGGGGATGGAGATATTCGGTATGGAGGGTGTGTGCATAATGGGAGAGACCTCAGGGTACTTCTCCGATCCCCGCAGCGCCTACTTCGTTGTGCAGATAGTGAAGGAGTACTTCGATCTCGATCTGGACATGGAGGAACTTAAGTTCCGCTCGGAGGAGATAGGCGAGATAACCTCGCAGCTGAAGGAAGAGGAGATGAAGCAGGAGAGCGAGCAGAGGGAGGACCTCGGCTACATAGGGTAATTACACACTTCTGTGCATCAAATCTTAAATACCACGGCGACATGCGGCTCACCATGAGGCCGATAAATGAGGTGGCAAAGGACATAGGGATAGAGAACATAATCCCGTACGGGAACAACAAGGCGAAGATTCCCCTCGAGGAGATATGGAAGAAGGATCGCAGGGGAAAGGTTATTCTGGTAACCGCAATCAATCCCACTCCCTTCGGAGAGGGGAAGACGACGACTTCAATAGGGACTTCCATGGCCTTCTGGAAACTCGGAAAGAAGAGCATCGTCACGCTCCGCGAGCCCTCATTGGGGCCGGTTTTCGGCATCAAGGGCGGCGGGACCGGAGGGGGAAAGAGCACCGTTGAGCCCAGCGACGAGATCAATCTGCACTTCACCGGCGACTTCCACGCGATTCAGGTAGCGCATAATCTCCTATCGACTGTTGTGAACAACGCCATATACCACGACATAGAGCCCTGCCTCGACAGGAAGAAGATACTCTGGGGCCGCGTCCTGGACCTCAACGCCAGGGAGCTGAGAAAAGTAATAGTGGGCATGGGAGATAATGGCGGGGCGATAATGGAGGACTTCTTCGAAATCACCTCTGCAAGCGAAATATCCGCGATAATAGCGATAACGAAGAGTTACCGCGAGTTGAAGGAGAGGCTCGCGAACATCCTCGTGGGATTCCGCAACGACAAGACGCCGGTTTTCGCCAGGGATTTCAAGGTAGTGGGTGCGATGGCCGCTGTCTTGAGGGATGCATTGCTTCCGAACCTCGTGCAGACATCGGAGGGTACACCTGCGATTGTGCACGCTGGACCCTTTGCGAACATTGCCCACGGGCACAATTCCATACTTGCGGATGAGATAGGGATGCGCTACTCCGATTACCTCGTCACCGAGGCGGGCTTCGGCTCGGACCTTGGCGCCGAGAAGTTCGTGAACATCGTATCCCGCATCGGAGACTTCGAGATAAGCGGCGCAGTTCTAGTCGCTACTGTTAAGGCCCTCAAGTACCACGGTGGGGTGAAGAAGAAGCACCTTGCGGAGGAGAATATAGAGGCACTGGAGAAGGGCGCCGCGAACCTGCAGAGGCACATCGAGATCGTGCGCAAGCTAGGATTCGAGCCTGTCGTGGCGATAAACCACTTCCCCCAGGACACGGACAGGGAGATAAGCAAACTGCAAGAGCTTGTGGAGGATATGAACGTGAAGTTCGCCGTGAGCGAGGTCTTCGCGCAGGGCGGCGAGGGAGGCGTGGAGATCGCAAAGCACCTCATGGATATAGAGCCTCGCAAGCCCAACTTCACCTACAAACTGGACGAGCCGGTGAGGGAGAAGATAGAGGCAATTGCAACCGAGATTTATGGGGCGGACGGCGTGGACTGGGACCTCAAGGCGAAGAGGGACCTCAAGTTGGTGGAGAAGATGGGTTTCGACGACTTCTACATCTGCATGGCCAAAACGCAGTACTCCCTCAGCGACAATCCCAAGTTGCTGGGGGCTCCAGAGAATTTCACCATCACCGTGCGCCGCCTGAAGATATCCTCCGGCGCGGGCTTCATAGTGCCCCTCTTAGGGGATATTTCAACGATGCCGGGACTGCCCAGCAAGCCTGCGGCGGAGAGCATAGATTTGACAGATGGGGGCATGATAACGGGCCTCCGCTAATTTCCCTTTTTCTGCGAAAATATTATTACTCTCCACGCAATACATGCACAGATGTACCGTTTTGGTCTCGCTGGAATACCACTTTCGTGTAAAGGGCGGACTCTGAAGGATGCCATAGAGGATACCCACAGAATGGGTCTGCATGCCATGGAGATTCAATTTCTCAGAGTGAATGTCCAGGAGAGGAGCGTTTACGATGAAGCAGGGTTAGCACCGAGAGAGGTGGAGGATTCTCTCATTGTGGATGTGCTCAGGCCAGACGATGAGGGAAACTACAAGCCCATAGGTATAAACACCACCCTGGAGGAGGAGGACATAGTTCTCGAGCTCACCTGGAATCTCGCCACAAATTACATGGAGCTCAAATCCCTGGGAGAGCTCGCCAAGGAGCTGGATGTCCAGCTGAGTTTACACACTCCGTATTACATAGATTTGGTTTCAAACGGTGAATTCACAGAGAAGAGCATGGATTACATAGTGTGGGGAGGAATACTTGCCAACGAGGTGGGGGCAAAGTACGTGGTGAACCACATAGGCCTCTACGGCGAGCTCAGCAAGGAGGAGGCGATGAAGAACGTTGCCAGTAACATCAGGGAGATAAAAAAGAGGTACAAGGAGCTGGATTTGAAGCCCACACTTGGCTTCGAGGTCTCTGGAAAGCAGATTCTCTTCGGGAGCTTGGATGAGCTCATTGAGCTCACAAAGAAGGTAAAGAGAATAGTTCCCGTGGTGAACTTCGCCCATCTCCACGCAAGGACCAACGGAGCGCTAAAGGATTCGGCAAAGATTCAGGAGGTTTTTGATAAAATCTCTCCCTTTTGGAAAAAGGAGCACTACGTGCACTTCGCAGGGGTGCTTTACGAGAACGGGAATGAGAGGATGATCGCTCCGATAAAGAAGGGGGATTTGAAATTTGAGAACCTGGCAAATGTGATACTGGAGAATGAGTACAACATAACCATAATCTCATCCTCGCCCCTTCTGGAGCACGACGCCGCATACATGCGCTCAATCCTCGAGAGAGCTCTCGCCAGGAAGCTGACCAAGAAGAAGTGATGCGCATGTTCTCAGAGGCATACAGATACATACTGGAGCACATAAGACGCTCCCTTGATGTGCTAGAGAAGAGCATTGAGGAGGCGGTGAAGCTCATAACCTCTGCAAAGCAGATTTTTGTCTATGGCTCCGGGCGCTCCGGGCTCGTGGGCAAGTTCTTCGCCATGCGCCTGGTTCAGCTCGGTCTCGTGGCGTACTTCGTGGGAGAGACCATAACCCCTGTGGTGAACCCCGAGGACCTCGTGGTTCTCATATCGAACACGGGGAGAACAAAATCCACGCTTCTCGTTGAGGACATTGCAAAGAGGATAGGAGCTAGCGTGATAGCCATAACCTCCAGGGAGAATTCCCCCCTGGCCAAGAATGCAGACCTGAAGATAATCTTGAATGTGCGGAATGAGAAATCACATCTTGCCCCTCTGGGCACACTGTTTGAGGACAGCGCCGTAATCCTGCTGGATTCCATCATCGCCCATCTTATGACTTTCCTTGGTCAAACTGAGGAGGACATGAGGAGGAGGCACGCCATATGGGTTTAGAGATAGAGATAAGGACCAAGGTTTATCCAACGGAAGACGTGGAGAAGGTGAGAAGGGCCATACTTAATCTCTTTCCAGATGTGGAAATTGAGGTAATGGGGGAGGAGCTCGTGGGGAGGGCACAGGACATTGAGAACTTCGCAAAGCTCCTGAGGGAGCAGAGGATAAGAGATTCAGCCAGGGCGGTTCTACTTGGGAATCTATACGAAAATGAAGTGGCTTTCGAGGTGAGCAAGCAAGCCGCATACGTTGGCAGGGTGAATTTCTCCGTGGGGAATGTGGCCCTTGGAAGCATAAGAATAAAAATCAGGGGTGAGAACCTTAGGGAGCTCATAGAGAGGATTGCGCCGAACACACGGAACCTATGATTTCTTCTCTATTTTTATCTCCGTTCCGCAGTTCAGGCATCTTAGCGTTTCCTCATCCACAAATTGAAAGACATCTCCACCACAGTTGGGACATCTTAGGTTTATCCAGGGATGCACCTCTTCCTCCCTTGGCTTTTCCTCCTCCTTTTCCTTTTTCCCAGTGAAGTAAAGCACTGCTCTGTGAGAGTAGGAGATGAAGAAGAAGAGCCCCGCTACGATGAAGAAGATTATGAACACCGTGAATGTGAGCTCCCAGATTGGAGAGAAGCTCATGGGAATGCTCAGGAAATCTATCATGAAGTGAAGCATGATGGATGCGTGAATTCCGTACTTCACATAGAGATAGGCGAGCACGAGGCCACCTACGAAGGTGGGAATCATCTTCCACCAGCTCCAGGAGGGGACATGGGCGAAGGCGAATAGAAGGGCGGATATGACCATGAAGACAGCGGCAACATTGTCTACCTTGCCGTATCCTCCAAAGATGTTCCAGCCACTCAGTTTCCTGCCCCTCATGGCGTAGATTATGTAAAGGGGCAGACCCAGGTAAACCAACCTAGTTACAATCTCTTCGTAAACGGAGGCGTGAACAAGGAGGAGGATCTGAGAGTAAAGGGGGTACTCGCCTATGCCGGGAGTTGTGGGAGTGTAGTTTATCAATCTCATCAGGAAGACCACGAGAACGCTGAAGAATAGGTTCAGGGCGTAAACCTCACCCAGCTGCTTGAATGAGAAATCTTTCCCGTTAAATGGATTCTTGAAGAAATTGCTGTAGTAAGGAAGGGCTCCAAAGTATAGTATGAGAAAACCTGAGAGAGATATGATTAAGACGAGGAGGGAGTACCAGACGAAGGCGGAGAGACCAAGCAACCAGAATAGGAGGAGGGGGACTCCAACGAGGATGTAAATTGGGATCATGAAATCGCTGCTATCCATATATGGAGCCACGTAAACAACGCTGTACAGCAGGTATCCCAGAAGAATGAGCACGAAGACTAAAATCACTATGGATGTTATGAAGGATAGTATCTCCCTTCCCTTCATCAGCAAGGACATAACCTTGGCATGGGCTTGGAGGTTATTATTTTTTCTCATCTAGAATCTCAATCACATCGAGCCAGAGAACCTTGACCTCCTTTCCCAATAGTTCAGCCAAACTGGGCCTTGTTCTTCCATCATCTCCGTGCATAAGCTCCTTTATGTAGGTCCCACTCTGAGCCAGAACCTCCAAAACCCAAGAATCATCCTCTCTTCCAATGAGCTTTATTTCATAAACCCTCTTCCTCCTCACCTTATCCGCTCTCCTGTGCTTCACTCTGGATGGCGTTCTCTGCGATATCTCACCTATGAGTCCATCTATGGCTTTTTTTATCTCCTCATCATCTGCATCCACCTGGATTCCAACCCTGTACCTCTTCATCGGCTCCGCGGATTTTATCTCCGCTACCTCTTTCCTCTCTGCGTATCTGAGTTCTGAAATCTCCACCTTTCCAGAGGAGTTCACCTCCCTCATCAACCTCCCCAAATCCACCTTTCTCCTCCTGGGTCTCTTTATCTCAATTATGAAAGGCCTCCCGTTTCCCAGCATCCTGGCGTCTATGTCCTCCCTGCCCATGCCATGCAGAGCGTGCCCTTCTCCGC
>WAOY01000054.1 GCA_015520985.1 DHVE2 group archaeon | reverse complement strand
TTCCTGCACCACCTTCAGGTTGATGAATCCGAATGCGTTCGCCAGCGCCTCTATGAACTTTGAAATCGCCGCCTCCCTGGAATACTTCCTGGGGACCAGTATGTACCCTCCCGGGTACCGCGCGATGTAGTTCCCATCGAAGAGATCTGCGAGGGCCCTCTGGGTCCTCTCGGAGCCGAGGGGTGATTCCTCCATGAGTTCGTGGAGGGTGAGTTTGATTCTCTTCTCGAATATGCTCAGCACCGTGCGCGAGTTCTTGTCCAGCCTCGCTGACTTTATGGCCTGGAAAATCGACGCCACTTCCTTGGTGGCGTAGCCCCTATATCCCCTGAGATCCGATATCTCGTAGAGGAGTTCCGAGTGGTAGTACTTGGAGAGGGATATCCTCCTGTAAGACCTGAGCATCTCGAAGTCGGAGTGCACCACGAGCAGGAACTTCGCCACGTCCAGCGGAGTCTTCAGCATACGTCCCGGTACCAGGCGGTTCTTCCACAGGAGATAGGATATGACTTTCCTGCGGGGATATGTGCGGGGGGATACATCCCCCGAAACGGAATAATCGCCGACCCTCCTGAACTCCGGAGCGTTGACCTCCGAGGGGGTTATCACGATGCCCAGGGAACTCAGGGCGTGGAGGAAGGAATCTACACTGCCAATAACCTCGCTGACAAAGTAGTGGTCGTGCCTGTCTTCCACCTCCCCCGTAGCGGGGAAATCCCCGTTGACCACGAGGACGTGGCTCCGCAGCTCTTCGAACCTGTCGTACAGGTCGTGCAAAATCGGGTAAGTGAACGGGTCCTCAACCGGCACTACGGCGCGCACTTCGCCCCCCGAATTCTCCACTCTGCCGTAGAAGGTCCTCCCCTCCACCGTTATCCTCTCCAGGTCCCATGATTCATCCAAGGGTATGGCCGTGTACCACTCCAGCTGGGCCTTGGAGAGGGGACCGTAGCCCTCAATTACCCTCTTCATGAATTCCTCCCTGGAGCCCTCCGCCTCGTACACCACCGCCTTGAACGGGTATCTCTTTCCCCCGCTCGTGGAGCTCACTTCCCTGTACACGTAGATGTTCCTCTCTAACTTCTCCAGGATCCTCCTGACCTCCCTGGGCTGGTAGTTGCTCATCCTCTGCACAACGCGGGAATTCGCCTTATCCCCCAGGGCGGCTATGAGGGAGAGTATCCTGCGGTCTTTCTCGTCCAGTTCCTCCTCGCGATACGCCGCCGCGAATAATGGGATGTTCTTCTTCGGCGCGTAGCAAAGGCGGTGCCCCATGAAGCGCCCATACGCGATCTCTCCGCGGTGCACCATCTCCACGAATTCGTCGTAGCAGCCCCGGATCTTGAGGGAATCGGGGTTGAACACCACCAGAAACCTGCGGAAGTACTCGTCGCAGTCCATCCTCCGTATTATCCTGGACGCCCTTGCCCTCCTTAATTCTCCCTCGCTTATCCCCTGCATGCCCAGCAGGGCCTCGTAATCCCCGCGGAGCATGTACTGCTCCCCATAACCCGCAAGGAACCTGCCCTTCACCACGGTGCCCTCGTCCACCATGTACTTGAGGACCCTGCGCACATCCTCCTCGTTGAGGTGCAGGGAGTAGACTATTTCCTCGAAGGTAACCGGGGCCCTGAAGTCCAGGAAGTTGCGTATGAGGATCTCCATACCGTAATCCGCATCGATTTTAATGGGTTCTCTGCGGTACCATAGGGTTTCGCCTCCGATTATCTTCCTCCCGGCCAGATATGCCTTTTCCATGCAGAGCAAGATCTCGCGAACCTCAGATCTTTTCATCCCCTTCTCCTTCGCGATCTCCTCCATCCTCTTCTCTCCATCCCAGTCCACCACATCTTCGCAACTCCTGGCGTACAGCGTGGAGAACACGGGGTAGAGGGATTCCGTGGTCCAGAGAAGGCGCGTGGTGTACACCGATACGATTTTCCCCTCTAAAACCATCCTCTCAATATATTTGCGAAGCTCATCTTCGGGGATATCCGAATAATCAAAGAGGTTTATTCCCCTGCGGTGCAGGATGTCCACGCCAGGGGCTTTTGAGATGAAATCCACTATGTCCTCCTCGCTCCTTATGCGGTGCTTCCCGCTGAAGTACTCCCGTACCTGCGCCTCGGAGAATTCGTAGGAGAGCTCTTCGCTG
>WAOY01000053.1 GCA_015520985.1 DHVE2 group archaeon | reverse complement strand
AATACATCTTCTTTGGGAAGAGCCGTTCCAGGGCTTCAGGGATGTCCTTGATCAATCCAGGCTCGTACTCCACAGTGCTTATGGCGCAGGTTGATCCCACGCAGAACACGGTGGCTATTCCATTCTTAACCCCTGATTCCTCCACTATCTTGCTTACCTCGCCGGTTATGTCTATTATGTCCACTTCCCCCTTAGTGCTCAGATTAATCTCACCGGTGTGCACCTTCATTGCGATCACTCCACGCTAATCGCCAGGTGTGTGCGGGCATCGCTTACCCTTCCGAACTGTTTCACGAACTCCGCCGCCACCTCCTCGTCGCGGGCCTCGAAGACAACAACCACATCGGGCTTCCCGAAAACCTTGAGTTTCCTGTGTATCTTCACACCCTCGGGCACCTTGCACTTCTCCACGAGATGAAGTAAATCGCCGTACTGCTCCGGATTCGCCGTGGCGAACATCACGAACCACATGGGTGGGAAAATGGAGACGGGGGATATAACCCTTACCTCACTTCAGGTACACGCTTGACTCCCTGAGGATCGCGGTGTATGAGAGGGATATCTCGTAGACCGCGTAGACCGCACCTATGACGAGGGTGATCAGGGAGATTATGAAGAACCCGAGCGCAAAGTACTGCACTCCGTGCCAGATGGTCGCCAGGAATATGAGGATCGATGATATCGCAGCGAATAAAATCGTGAAGTGGAAGTGCATCATTGCATTTCTGCACAGTTTTGCCCTCGTGATGAGGACACCTTTCTGCTTCATTATGACCTCCATCCTCTCCTCGGATACGCCCTCGCGAACCTCCCTGGAGAACTCCCTCAGGCGATCCACCACGCGACCCATCCTGTTTCCCATTCCAAGTATCAGCAGGCCGGTTGACGAAACCAGGAGGAGAGGTGCCAGCGTGGCCTCTATTATGGATATGGCGTCCATGCCCCGCCATGCGCCTCCTCGTATTTCTCATTTGCGAAGGGTTATATCCCCGATGCCCTTTTTCCAACCATGATTTACGTTGCCTTCGTGGAGCCGCAGTTCACCGGGAACATAGGGTTCCTTGCCAGGACGATGGCCAACTTCTCTTTCGACAGGCTCATCCTGGTTAATCCTCCCCCCTTGGACGACGATGCCTTCAGGTTCGCGAAGCACGCAAGGAAAATCGTGGAGAATGCCACCGTGCTCAGGGACTTTGGTGAACTGCGCAACCTCGTGGACATGTGCATAGCCACCAGCGGTGTGAGCACGGATTCAGCGAAGAAGTTCAAGAGGATCGCCCTCACCCCGGAGGAACTGGCCGAGAGGATTGGAGATTTCGGGGGAAAGATAGCGATAGTATTCGGCAGGGAGAACTACGGACTTTACAACGATGAAATAGAGAGGTGCGACCTCCTGGTGAGGATACCCACCTCGGAGGCGTATCCCATAATGAACGTGACCCACGCTGCCGCGATAATCCTGTACGAGATATTCAGGAGGAATGCAACTCTACCCGATAGGCCTGTGGCGGATGAACTTGAACTGGACCTGTTGAACGAGAAGTTCAGCCAGATTCTCGACCTGATAGAGTTCCCGGAGCACAAGAGGA
Organism: DHVE2 group archaeon; assembly: GCA_015520985.1. Classification (GTDB taxonomy): domain Archaea; phylum Thermoplasmatota; class Thermoplasmata; order Thermoplasmatales; family Aciduliprofundaceae; genus JAADDK01. Next base: position 3,123 of record WAOY01000053.1, on the reverse strand, counting down.
GGAACACCGAGGTGATGTTCCGCAGGATAATGGGCCGCGCGATCCTGACGAAGTGGGAGTTTCACAGCATGATGGGTGTGATGAAGAGGATAATCTACCACCTGCAGAAGGAAAAATAAATATTGTTCCCCTTCATTAACCACCCGGCCCCGACCGCAGTAGCCCCGTGGTGTAGCGGTCAAGCATGGCGGACTTTGGATCCGCCGACGGGAGTTCGAATCTCCCCGGGGCTGCTTTTCAACGCCTTCTCAAACTCCTCCGGCATTTCCTCCCTCTCCATCGTAAGACCCCTTTTCTTTATGAACTCCGCGAATTTCCTGTCCTCGCCCATTATGTGGTTTATGAGCCATTCTATTAGGTATTTGTCCACCGCGTAGATGAAACTGTCGTCTATGCCACCGTGCGACTTCTCCAGCATATCTTTGGTGTACCTGTAGAACTGTTCATGCGCACTTCTGTGTCTCTCATATTCTGGATACCCGTACTCCTTCATGTACTTCTCCTCTGACTGGAAGTGCCAGTGCGCATACCTATCCATGAATCTGAGTATGTCTCTTAGGCTGTACTCATCCCCCTCACCCATTTTGCGGTTTATCTCGTTCAGGATCTTCACGAAGTACCTGTGCTGCCTGTCTATCTCTTCAATACCCGTCTCCAGTGATCTGCTCCATTTTATCTCGCCGGTTTTTTTGGTGCCCTCTTTCCATCTTATCCTCCATTCCTCCTCTCCGTCCCCCCGGTGAACGCACCTGGTGTGTTCAACCCTTACCTCCTTGGCACCGGTCCCCTCAACCAATCCTCGGAAGTAGTTGGTTAGCAGGGTGCAGAAGAGGGGATCCATAGACACGTCCTTTCCTCTAACGACACCCTCGTTTTCTCCCGTGATCGTTCCCTCCACACTTCCGAAGTTGTAGAACATCTTCCAGAATTCCGATGCTGATTCAATTATCCCTCTGGGATCGTCAGGCCATTTAACAAAGAGACCGGTAACCCCGTCCCTGTACTTGGGGAGCTCCGATGCCATTTTCTCCAGGGCTTTCTCCCCGAAAAGGTCCACGAATGCCCTGAGAAATAAAAGGTCGTACCTGTGCGGATACCACTTCCCTATTTTTATCTCCTCCTCGGATGATGGCCCATCGTAGCCGTATTCCCTCATCCTGCGGTAAAGATTTTCCATTCCCTGTTTTCCATAGTGCTCCTTCACAAATTTGATCCGGGTGTAGTATATGCCCCCTCTGCTCATGGGTGTATTCTTATCGGACTCCATCCTCCCACCATCCAGGGATGTTATTTAAAAATTTCCGATAAATGCTCCTCAAAAAGTTAAAATTTTGGACAATCACTCCTCCTCATCCTGGAAGATCCTGCGGTATATGTCCTCGGCGGATTCCTCTTCCTCCTTCTCCTCTTCGTTGAGTATCCTCTCTATGTTGTCCTTCCTGTATGTCCAGTAGTGGATCCTCCACAGTTTGCCCCTGGCAACCGTCACCTCGTCCTCTATCGTGGTCAGAATGCCCAGTTCCTCGAGGGTGTTGAACACATGCCTGTCCGTAGGTGTCAGGATATTGTCCACCACTATGTCATCGTACCCGAAGAAATTGAGCACGTATAGGGTCAAATCACGTATCTCCTTCTCCTCCATGCCCCTCTTGCCCAGGAGCTTCCTCAGGACCTCAAACAAAACATCAAAGGTGACGATATCCATCCCAGAGGGGGATGGCAGCAAGAGTTAAAAACGTTTCGCAATTATCATATGGTAGTGCACAGGGAGGCGATGTGAACGAGGGAGAAGGTCGCAGGTATAGGGGAGATGCGGGTCGTTAAGTATTCGGATGAGCACTGGGCCCTGCTTCGGGACCTCAGGAGGAGGGCGTGGGAGATAATGTCTAAGATCCCAGTTGCTTCGTACCTGCACGGCTCCACGGCTCGGGGCGATGTGAGCGTGAAAAGCGACATAGACATCGTTATCCTGGACGTTATCCCCTCCTACATTATAGAGGCCAGCCTGGATTACGTATCCCGGAGGATAGTTCAGGCCACGCCCAACAGCGTTATACGCGCAGTTTACGAGATAGATGACAGGACCTCGGTGATATTCCCCCTGGTGCCCATGAAGGAGAGGGAACTTGAGTTCTACGACTTCGGGGGCAAGATCCCCCTTGGCTATAGGGGAAGGGTTCCCGGGGTGAACAAGAAGCTTCTGATGATCATTCCCAACGAGGAGGGCCACGAGGAGTGGAGCATAATAAACCGCGAGGAGGAAGCGGCGCGCATACTTCGTATATCTCCCGACACGGTCAGGGAGAGGGTCCGCGTCCTCAGGAGGAGGGACAGGATCGGCAGGACTGGTGTTTATCTCAATATCGAAGTTCCGGAGAACAGGGGAGTTGAGGAGTACCTGAAGATCCTCTCTGACAGGGACCCCGCCATAAGGAGGAGGGTGAGGGGATGAGGTACGATATGCACGTACATTTGCGGGTGGAAAGCGATGCAGACATCGATAAGTACGAAATGTACGCCAGGATGGCGCGCCTCGACATCGTGGGCTTCGTGATACATTATAACGAGAGGATGGGCAAGAGGGCCCTGAGGGATTACCGCGATTCCGTTGAAAGCATGGGAATCCGGGCCCTCGCGGGTCTCGAACTCTATTACCCCTTCTCTACCCTGCCCACGGGTTTCGATTTCTACATCATCCACTTCTCGGACATCACCGTGGATGCCGATGTACTCGAGAAATTGAAGGGGGTGATAATAGCCCATCCCTTTTCGTATGGCATGAAGATTGACCCCTCATCCTTTGAAATTATGCGAAAAAATGGGATCGCGGTGGAGTGCAACTCAGCCCATTTCTATCTGGGCCTCAGCGATTTTTACGCGAGACTGAAGGAAATAGACATCGCGATACCCTTCGGAAGCGATGCGCACAGCCCCGAAGAGATGGGCGCCGGGATGGAAGACCTCATGGGGTGTTTCTCCCCTTACGGCACCGTGGCCTCTTACCTGGGAATTCAGTAACTTATTTTACCACCCGTTGCATTGGGGGAGGTATGCCCGATGTCAGGGAGATTGAGGAGGTCATACGCATCCTCCAGAGCACGGTGCCCGAGCACCCTTACAAGT
>WAOY01000052.1 GCA_015520985.1 DHVE2 group archaeon | reverse complement strand
TCTCTATAGACAGCAGCATCTTCGGTACGTCTCCCTTCCAGCCGCGCTTGCCTCCTGTGAAGCGGTACGCCACGTCCCTGAGGTTCATCTCCTCGACCACGATGTCCGCAATCTTCTTCACGCTCACCCAGTCCTCGCTGCCTATGTTGAATATCTCCACGTCCTCCCTGCGATGCTCGTACCCGTAAATTATAGCGTCCACGCAGTCCTCCACGTACAGGTACGACTTCGTCTGGGTACCATCGCCGAGAATCTCCAGCTCCCTCGGGTTCCTCTTGAGTTTCATTATGAAATCGTAGATCACGCCGTGCGTCCCCCTGGGACCCACTATATTCGCGAATCGGTATATCACAGCGCGCATGTCGAAGGTGTGCGCGTAGGACGTGATGAAAGCCTCGGCACCCAGCTTGGATGCGCCGTAGAGGGATATGGGAATCAAGGGGCCGTAGTCCTCTGGCGTGGGTATCTTCTTCGCCTCCCCGTACACCGTGGACGTGGATGTGAAAACGATATCGCGCACGTCGTTCAGGCGCATCGCCTCAAGGACATTGTACGTCGCGAGCACGTTCTGCTCCATGTGCACCTTCGTATCCTTGGCGCCAAGGCGCACGTCGGGGTTCGCGGCAACGTGGTACACTATATCCACGCCCTGCATTTCTTTGTTCAGCGTCTCGAAATCAAGCAAATCGGCATGCACGAAGCGGAAGTTCTCTTTACCCATATGATGCTCCACGAACTCCTTCTTCCCGGAGGAGAGGTTATCGTACACCACCACCTCATGCCCTTCACTCATCAGTCGATCCACTATGTGGCTCCCTATGAAGCCCGCCCCGCCCGTCACCATTATCCTCATTTTTTCCACCTCTTATCCATATCGCTGCGATGATGAATACGGCTACGAATATAATTATTCCGATGTAGAGGAAGAAGACCCTGGGGAAATGCTCGAAGGAGAATATGGCGAAGTACGTCGCGAATGCGATTAGGAAAGAGCCGAAGAGAGAGCCCAGAATTATGGAGTACAGGACCCTGTACTTGTCCATTCCTAGAATTCTCCCTATGACAGTTGCGCCCACACCTCCCGAGCCCTGGAATGGGAAGGCCACGAAGAGCGCCAGGCCAGCGTAGGCAAGCTTGCTCAGGTACCTGTGCTTTCTCCACTTCTTTTCGCCGATCTCCTCCAGTTTTCTAACGTAAGTTCCGAGGAAGGGTATCAATTTCACCAGGTCCCAGTTCCACATCATCCATAGCCCGACGAATGAATCGATGAAGGCGATGGTCACCGAAGCGATGGCGATGCTCCATACCCCGTACAGAGGCTTCAGGAGGAGCACGGCCGCGGGCACCATACTCTCCTTCCCTGCCGGGGGTATGAGGTAGAAGAAAGTTATGGTTATGAATCCCCAGTTGGTCGGGTGGGGAAGGAGGAAGAACGCGATTAGTACGTATAGGCCGTAGAGGGCCCAGGGAAAGAAGAAGTAGAAGACCGTTCTCCACGATTTCAATTCGTGCGCAAATTCCTTCACCAGGAGTATCTCCTGCTTCAGCCTCTCTCCCTTCATCCTTTCACCACTATGGCGTAATGGTCCTTCTGGAACCTTGAGAGGTCGATCACTTCGCGTACCTCGTACGCCTCCTCGATTTTCCTCCTGCTCCTCTCCATTATGTCCCTGGGCCTGGCCCTCATGTCTATGGTCCTGGTCTTGAGCATCAGAAAACCCCATTTTGGGGTGAATCTCTCCATATTTCTGAGGAATATCTCCACTTGGTCCCTCTGGGATATGTCCTGGTAGAGCACATCCGAATCTGAGACGAAGAGTGCCAGGGACTCAACCCTGCGCGCATCCTCAAGTATGGGGACTATGTTATCCCTCCTCTCCGCCAGCGAGAGCAGCTTTTTCGCTGCGATGGGGGAAATCTCTACGGCCCACACGATCTTCGCCAGATCTGAAACGTGGCTCACGGTGGTTCCTGTGGATGCTCCGAGATAGAGGAGCCTTGAACCCTGGAAGGGGAAGTTCTTAAGACGGAGGTGCATCGCCGCGCCCAGCTTGCTGCGGAACGGGTTCCACAGATGAAAAAAGCCGCCCCTAGTCTTTATCACCCTCTCCCCGTATACACTCTCCCCG
>WAOY01000051.1 GCA_015520985.1 DHVE2 group archaeon | reverse complement strand
GTACTATGAGGAGGGTGAAATTGTGAGGGGAATCAGATATGCTCCTTCTAATATCAGGATGGAGATTCTTAAAAAGGTTTACTCGGAGGCGAAAAAGCGCGGAATTCCATTCTCAGTGTGCAGGGAGGGTTTGCCCCTGAACACCGCGAAGACATGCGATGGCAGCCACCTCCTATACGTTTAAATCCCATGAAGGCGTATATTCAGATATGACATACATAGATCTGAACTACCAACCCCGGGAGAGCGATCTGCTCGTGTGGTTCTACGCCGAGCCGCCTGCGGGTAAGGATATGAAATACGTGGCAGACCGCATAGCGGAGGAGTCGTCCATAGGTACCTGGACGGATCTGAAAACCCTTCTACCAGATATATGGGAGAAGCTCCGAGCCAGGGTTTACGAGATTGACTCTTCGCGGGGCTATGTAAAGATCGCATACCCCCTACACCTCTTTGAAGTGGAGAACATGCCGGCGATACTCGCGAGCGTGGCCGGCAACGTCTTCGGCATGAAGAGCGTGGAGAACCTGCGCGTCCTGGACATCAGGTTCCCCAGGGAACTCTTGGATAGGTACCCCGGCCCCAGGTACGGTGTGGAGGGCGTAAGGGAACTCGCGGGGGTATACGATAGGCCCTTCCTGGGGACTATAATAAAGCCGAAGATAGGGCTCCCGGCGAAGATGCACGCCGAAGTCGCGTATGAGGCATGGGTTGGCGGGCTGGATATAGTGAAGGACGACGAGAACCTCGCCTCGCAGGACTTCAACCGCTTCGAGGATCGCCTATCCCTGACTTTGGAAAAGAAGGACCTTGCGGAGGAGGAGACCGGCGAGAAGAAGATTTACCTCGTGAATATCACCGCGCCCTATAAAGAGATGATACGCCGCGCCGAGCTCGTGGAAGATTCCGGTAATGAATTCGTCATGATAGACGTGGTTATCGCCGGCTTTTCCGCGGTGCAGAGCTACCGCGAGGAGGGCTTCAGGATGGCGATCCATGCGCATCGAGCCATGCATGCGGCGATCACGAGGAACCCCAGGCACGGGATAACCATGCTCACCCTCGCCAAGGTCTACCGCGTTCTGGGCGTGGATAACCTCCACATAGGCACAGCGGTGGGCAAGATGGAGGGAAGCGCCGAGGAGATAAGCAGCATTCGGGAGGAAATACAGTTGCAGAAAGTTCCCCCGAAGGAAGAGAGGTTCGAGCAGGAGTGGTTCGGGATGAATCCCGTCCTCGCCGTTGCCTCCGGTGGGCTTCATCCCGGGCATGTGCCGGCTGTGGTGGACATCCTCGGAAAGGATATTGTCATCCAGGCCGGCGGCGGAGTGCATGGGCATCCAGATGGCACAAGAGTGGGCGCTAGGGCCATGCGCGAAGCCCTCGAGGCGAAGATGCAGGGAATTCCCCTCGAAGAATACGCGAAGGAGCACGAAGCCCTCAGGAAGGCGCTGGAGAAATTCTTGAAGTGATTTCCCCACACCCTTAAATACTATTTTTCGCATGTGTAACTATGACAAGGAGGGGAGGGACTAGGTTAGTGCTCGCAGTCATAGTTCTGGCCGCAGTGGTTCTTTCACTTTACGGCGGTCCTGCTGGCGGCGGGTCTGGTGTGACTTCGAATGAAATGGGTGAATTGAGGGCGTATACCCCGCATGATCCTATACGCATAAACAGCGACGATGAATTCGACTCCATCGCCCAGCAGGAGGGCTGGAGCGGAAGCGGGGGATATCTCTCGCCCTACATAATTGAGAACTACGAGATAGATGGACATGGGGATGCGGCATTTTATGTGGGGAACACGACCAGGTACTTCATTCTGCGAAACTCCCATCTCTACAATTTCTCGGCGACACCCACTAGGTACAACGGAGGCGTGGTGGAGTTTTACAACGTGCAGAACGGCGAGGTGTACGGTTGCAACGTGACCCACGGGCAGTACGGGGTGTACATTACCTCCCACTCCTCCAAGAATCGCGTGGAGTACAGCACGTTTTACAACGTTACGAATGGCGTATACTTGCACTTCTACTCTTCTCAGACGAGCGTTGCCCATAATGAGTTCCTCTACGGGGTCCACGTGGGCACTGCCATCACCATATCCTATTACTCCGACGACAACAGCATATGGTACAACACCGTGGATGGTCCCTCGGCTGGCGTGTACATAAATGGGCAGAGCGGTGGATGCACGGGAAACGTGATTTCCAGGAACGAGATATACGGCACGAGGGATTACGGGGTGTATATCTACAGATCTCCCGGCAATCGTGTGGAGAACAACACAATTCGCAACTCTATGAACGAGGGGATAAGGGTTTACATCGGCTCGTCCACGCTTATCGTGAACAACTCAGTTATCGGCTCCACGGGCTACGGGATCGACGTTAACAGCGCTGACAACGCCATAATTTACAACAATTCCCTGGTGAACAACAACGGCGCGGGGGATTCCTACGATCCAGCGCACGTGCAGGCGACTAACAACGGCACAAACCAGTGGTATTACAAGAATCGCGGAAATTACTGGTCCGACTGGACATCGCCTGACAGTGACAACGACGGCATAGTGGATGATCCCTACGTTCTCGACGGAGATCCCGGTTCGCGGGATTTGTATCCCCTAGCTGAACCATCAACGCCCATACCCGAGATGCCTCCGCAATTAACTGCGATCGCGATAATCGTCCTTGCTTACGCGGTGAGGCGGCGGTAGAATTTCTCTAGCAGTTCCTCTATCTCCCTCCTTTTTGCCAGTTTGTCCAGCCATTCCTCCGGTATTCCCCTGTACCCATAATACAGCCCGGCAAGCCCGCCGGTGACCGCCCCGAAGGTGTCCGCATCGTGTCCCAAATTAACGGCCTTCAGGACCGCTTCCCTGAAACTGCTGGATGGGATGAAACTCCACAGCGCACCCTCCAA
>WAOY01000050.1 GCA_015520985.1 DHVE2 group archaeon | reverse complement strand
ATATGCATTTCCCCCATAAAAATCAAAATCTGATTTTGTTTTTATTGCCAAATCCAAATGATATACATCCCCCCGATTGAAGTGAAAGATAGCATCCAGGGAAAGACGTCAAACGACGAAAATCGTTTTGCTCGGGCAAAACATAAAATATTGGAAACTTATATCTGCGCGACAGAAAGGAGATGGTGGAAATGGGAGTTTTGGAAGATAGCGGCACGATTCAGTACTCCAAGGGACTGGAGGGTGTTATAGCGGCGTTATCGTCAATAAGCGCAATAGACGGAAAGCAGGGCAAACTCATATACAGGGGAATACCCATAGAGATGCTCGCCAAATACTCTACGTATGAGGAGACGGCGTACCTTCTCCTCTACGGAGAACTGCCGACGAAGTCGCAGCTGGAGGAGTTCAGCAGGCAGATGAGGGAGCTAAGGTACCTCCCAAAGAAGGTGGAGGAGTGCCTGAAGGAACTTCCGCCCAATCCGCATCCCATGGATATACTAAAGGTAGCCGTTGCTCACACCGCACTGTACGATCCTGACCGCCTGAGCTGCTGCCGGGAGGGCGTGATGAGGAAGGTCATAAGATTGATCGCGCAGATACCAACCATGATCGCGTACTACCACAGGGTACGCACCGGGCAGGAGATAGTACCCCCACATCCAGATCTCGGGCACGCGGCGAACTTCCTCTACATGCTCCACGGCAAGGAGCCGGACGAGGAGGAGGCGAGGATATTCGACGTTGCACTGATACTGCATGCGGAGCATGGCCTGAACGCATCAACCTTCGCGGCGATGGTCACCGCCTCAACCCTCTCGGACATCAATTCCGCAATTGTCTCGGCGATAGGAACCCTGAAGGGGCCGCTTCACGGCGGAGCCAACGAGCGGGTTCTGCAGATGCTGGACGAGATAGGCACGCCTGACAGAGCGGAGGAGTACGTACTCAACGCACTCAAGGAGAAGAGGAGGATAATGGGGTTCGGGCACAGGGTGTACAAGACCTACGACCCCAGGGCGAGGATTCTGAAGGAGTACGCGGAGTACCTCTCGGAGAAGTACGGGGACAGGCGCTGGATATCCATCGGGGAGAAGATTGAGGAAGTGATGATCCGAGAATTAGGGAAGAAGGGCATATTCCCCAACGTTGATTTCTACTCGGGAATCGTCTATCATTTCCTTGGAATTCCACGCGATCTCTTCACTCCGGTTTTCGCCATGGCCCGCTCGGTGGGCTGGGCCGCGCATGTGTGTGAGTACGTGCAGAACAACCGCATATTCCGTCCGAGAGCATATTACATAGGTCCCGATTACGTGGAATACGTGCCCATAGAGCAGAGGAGGTGAATATATGGGAAAAACAATGGCTGAGAAGATAATAGGAGAGCACGCAGGAAAGGAGGTCAAGGCGGGAGAAATCGTCGTGGCAAAGGTGGACGTGGCGATGGTGCAGGACGGAACCGGTCCCCTCAGTGTTCAGGTCCTGCAGAAGATGGGAATGGAGAGGGTGTTCGACAGGAACAACACCATCCTCTTCCTTGATCACGCAACCCCTTCCCCACGCAAAGAACTGAGCAACGCCCACAAGATACTTAGGGAATTCTCCGAAAAAACAGGCGCATATCTGTCCGATGTTGGCGAAGGCGTATGTCATCAGCGCCTCGTTGAATCCTGGGCCTCCCCCGGACAGTTGATAGTGGGTGCAGATTCCCACACCTGCACATCCGGTGCGCTGGGAGCCTTCGCAACGGGGATGGGAAGCACCGACGTCGCGATAGCCTTCGCCCTCGGGAAGGTCTGGCTCCGTGTGCCCGAGACTCACCGCTTCTACATCCACGGCGAATTCCCGGAGGGTGTGTACTCAAAGGACCTGATACTTCACATAATAGGCACGATAGGCGCGGACGGTGCGACCTACAAGGCCATGGAGTTCTACGGGCCCACGATCGACAGGATGAGCATGGAGTCCAGGTTCACCATCACCAACATGGCGATTGAGGCCGGGGCAAAGACGGGGATGATCGCCCCAGATGATATCACGAAGAGGTACCTGGAGGAGATGGGCCGTGGGGACAAGTACCGGGAGATAAAGAGCGACGACGATGCTGAGTTTGAGAAGGAGTACGAGTTCGACGTGAGCGAGCTTGAGCCAACCGTATCGTTCCCGCACACCGTGGATAACACACGCACGATAACTGAGGCGAAGAAGATGGACATCAGGATTGACCAGGTGTACATCGGTACCTGCACAAACGGGAGGATCGAAGATCTGAGAGTTGCGGCGAAGATACTGGACGGGCACAAGGTGAACAAGAAGACGAGGCTCATCGTCATACCCGCTTCTCGCCGTGTGTACCTGCAGGCCCTGAGGGAGGGACTTATTGAGAAGTTCGTGGAGGCGGGCGCAGCGGTGGAATCACCCGGCTGCGGACCCTGTGTGGGTATACACAAAGGAGTCCTTGCGGACGGCGAGAGAGTGCTCAGCACGCAGAACCGTAACTTCAAGGGAAGGATGGGGAATCCCAACGCGGAGATCTATCTAGGCTCACCTGCGACCGCTGCTGCGACTGCCATAGAGGGGAAGATCGCGGACCCCCGTGACTACCTGTGAGGTGATGAGAATGGATAAGATATTAAGAGGACGTGTCTGGAAGTTTGGAGATGATATCTCCACGGACCACATCGCCCCGGGAAGGTACTTCCACCTGCGAACAAATCTACCTGAACTTGCTAAGCACGTGCTGGAAGACGCCGATCCGGAATTCCCGAAGAAGGTGAAGCCCGGGGACATAATCGTCGCTGGAAAGAACTTCGGTCTCGGTTCATCCAGGGAGCATGCCCCGAGGATCATCAAGCTCGCAGGTGTGAGCTGCGTGATCGCCAAGAGCTTCGCCCGCATATTCTACCGCAACGCGTTTAACATCGGCCTGCCCTTGCTCATAGCTGACACAGACAAGATAGACGAGGGCGACGAGCTCGAGGTGGATCTGGAGAAGGGAATCATAAAGGACCTCACCAAGGGGATAACCCTGGAGAGCACCCCCATACCGCCGTTCATGATGCGCCTCCTGGAAGACGGGGGCATAGTGGAGCACATAATGAAACACGGGGACTTCAAGGTCGACTAATCAATATTTTTTCCAAAATTTTGTGCAAAAACTATTTATGCTTTGATTTTCATGCATTTATACCCAATTGGAGGAATTTAAATGAAGTTGTACGCGGAGATTTGGACAGTGGCATTGCTTGGGCTCTTGATTTTTTCCCTTTTCGCAATGCCCGTGATGGCTCAGGGCGATGTATACGAGGACAGCGACACAATCAGTATCGAGGGAAACGAGTACTGGGCACACACCATCAACCTGCCCGATGGAGGTGGAGTGGAATACGAGATAAACGGAGATAATGGAATGAACATATACTTCCTGGACGAGGTGAACCTGCAGAGGTACCAGCAGGGGCAACCGTTCCAGTACAGCGATTCAGGATCATCGCTCAACACGCAGAGTTTCAAGGCATTTATGACGATAAACCAGTCCGCAGGAGGCACCTATTACCTCGTGGTAGAAAGTGCGAATTACCAGAACGTCACCTTCACGTACACCCTGAAGTACGGTAAGGATCTGAGTACGAATCCCTTTGACTTCTTCGGCTACACCCTATCGGCGACCTGCTGCATCATCGGCGGACTCTTCTTCCTGATCTGGATATTCGTGCTCGTGTGGGTTTACAAGGACGCGAAGCGCCGCGGAAAGAGCGGAATCGCGTGGGTACTCGTGGTTCTCATACTCGGAATACTTGGCCTGATAATCTGGCTCCTGGTGCGTCCGCCCCTGAGGCAGCCCCCGCAGTATCCACCGCCGCAGTACCCGCCACCACAGTAACCTACTTTTTATTTTTGTATCCCATTTTGTAGGCCACGTAGTCCAGGTACTCGGGGAAGAACTTTTCCTCCACGATGACCTCGTAGTGCACCCTCCTGACGCCCTCCATGGATATTATTCTCTCCATGGTGTCGTCTATCTCCCTGACGGCGGTGGCATAGAAAACCCCGTACACCATTCTGGGCTCCCCGAATATGGAGGTGCGCCAAAGATTCTCCATCTTCTTTATCTCGTTCTCCACTGAGAGGTCATCCACCTCAACGAAGAGGGAGAACCAGAATATGTCCTTGCTGAGGGGACGATTTATAACCGGATAGGCCTTCACAAGGTCCATCTCCCGAAGTTTTTCCCATCTCCGCGATATTGTCTTGGCGCTCAGCCCTATTATCTTTGAGAGCCTGGAGAAGGGAATCCTTGCGTTGTCCCGCATAGCCAAAAGGATCCTCCACTCAACGTCGCTCAGAGCGTATTCCCCGGCTTTTCTATGCCTGTAAATCTCGATGGAATAAGCACCCAGGAGTTCCTGGAAGAGCAGGGTCTTCTCCTCCAGTTCCATATCATCCGCGTACCAGAACTCCCCGTAGTACCTTCCGCCCAGACACGCGATGATGTGCATAACCCCCTTTATCTTCCCCACATTGCGGAGGATGTGCTCCCTCTTGCGCCTGGTCTTAATGGATATCACCGCGCTGTTGAGAATGTAGTCCGAGTTCAGCAGGATTGTGAACCCCAGGAGTTCGCCCCGCTTCATCATGGCCTTTATCCTCTTGTCCACCGCCGCCCCGGATATTCCAAGTTTTTCGGCGATGCGGTAAACAGGCATTCTGCCGTCTTCCCACAGCAGGCGGAGGATCTTCACGTCCAGCTCGTCCATGATCACCTGATGCCTTCGGAGTACATTAATTTTCCCATTTTTTAACTTCAAATGGGATAATTGCCCAAAGAACGCTTCTCATTTCCACAATCTTTCCATTTTGTAAACAACAATTTAAATACTTGGGTGAAATAACAGAAATCAGAAAGCATCGGAGGTGATGCAAAATGATAGAGATAATGTTCCTGATCGCAAAGGCGAAGGCGGAAGAGTACAGAAAGAAGAAGTGATCACGATTACGCCACCCCTCACTTCTTTTTCCTTTTGTAGAACTCGCAGTAGTTTTTGACGGGGCATTCGTCGCACTTGGGCGCGATGGGTCTGCATATTGTGCGGCCGAACATCACGAGGAGGGTGTTAATGCCGATCCAGTACTTCTCCGGTAGAATTTCCATCAGGGCCCTTTCCGTCTCCTCTGGCGTTTTTGTGTGAACCCAGCCAAGGCGATTCGCAATCCTGTGCACGTGCGTATCCACGGCGATGGCCTTCTTACCGTACCCCCTCGAGAGGACTATGTTCGCCGTCTTCCTCCCAACGCCGGGAAGTTTCAGAAGTTCCTCCAGGGTATCCGGCACCTTTCCGCCATATTCCTCGTCTATTATCCTCGCTACCTCCTTTATCTTCTTCGCCTTTTGCCTGTAGAAGCCCGCGGGGTAGATCAGCTTCGCAATTTCGTCCTCGCTCGCCTTCTTGAGGTCCTTGGGCCTGGGGTACTTCGCGAATAACCTGTTGGCAACCTCGTAGGTGACCTCGTCCTTGGTCCTCTGAGAGATTATCGTCGCTATGAGGATGTGAAAGGGGTTGCGCGACTTGTAAGGGTGCTCGGGCACCGTGCTCTGGAGTATGCGTATGACCTCCTCAATCTCCCTGACATCGGGCATACCTCCCCCAATGCAACGGGGGTAAAATAAGTTACTGAATGCCCAGGTAAGAGGCCACGGTGCCGTAAGGGGAGAAACACCCCATGAAGTCTTCCATCCCGGCGCCCATCACCTCGGGGCTGTGCGCATCGCTCCCGAAGGGTATTGCGATGTCTATTTCCTTCAGTCTCGCGTAAAAATCGTTGAGACCCGGAGAGAAATGGGCTGAGTTGCACTCCACCGCGATCCCATT
>WAOY01000049.1 GCA_015520985.1 DHVE2 group archaeon | reverse complement strand
GGTAAGATTTAAGTATTTGTTGCTATTAAACGCCGTAGGTGAAGATGCATGGGAAGGATTCACGCTAGAAGGAGAGGAAAATCAGGATCTCATCGCCCCCTGAGGACCGACAAGCCCGACTGGGTGCCCCTGAGCGAGGAGGAGATAGTGGCGAAGGTCATCGAGCTTGCAAAGGAGGGGCACTCCCAGGCCATGATAGGCACCATTCTCAGGGATCAGTACGGCGTTCCTGACGTGAAGTTCATGACGGGTAAGAGCATAGGGCGCATCCTCGCGGAGAACAATCTCGCGCCCCAGATACCCGAAGATCTCATGGCATTGATGCGCAAGGCTGTGCGCATAAACAATCACCTCCAGAACCACCCCAAGGACCTTGGTAATAAGCGTGGACTGCAGCTGGTTGAGGCGAAGATCAGGAGGCTCATAAAGTACTACAAGAGGGTCGGAAAGCTTCCGGAGGACTGGAAGTACAGCATAAAAGAGGCTGAGCTTCTGGTGAGGTGATGTCTTCCCTTGACTCCCGTTTAGAGAGGGGCAGGAAGTTCCTGGAGGAGGGGGAGCATTTCAGAATCTTAACTCATTACGACGTCGACGGTGTCTGCTCCGCGGGCATCGTGGCGTCCAAACTTCTCGATATGGGGAAGAGGTTCCACATATCCTTCCTCAGGAACGCCGACAGGGATTTTATCCTGAGGGAGGCGGAGAAGGGCGAGCCCATAATTTTAACTGATCTCGGCTCATCCCTGGTCAACGAACTTAAAGGCGATGTTCTCATCCTCGATCACCACAAGCCCCCCGGTGACAGTGATGAGGTTATACACATCAATCCACACCTCTTTGGCTACGATGGCTCCATAGAGGCAACCGCGACAACCATGGCCTACATACTTGCATCGGACAGAAAATACGCGAGGTGCTTCCTCGCTGGGATCCTGGGGGACAAGCAGTACCTCCCCCGGGATGGCCCGGTGGGCCTTAACAGGAAACTCGTTGAACTCCTTGACGTGAGGATGGAGTTTGACCTCCCCCTCTTCGGTGAGGTGGGAGACGCCGTGTTCTACTCAATCGAGCCATTCTACCCCGGGCTTTCCGGCAACAGGGAAGGAGTGCACCGGATGCTGGAGCGCATAGGGATAAACCCCACAAGGAACGTGGATACCCTTGACCCGGATGAAAAGACCCGCCTGGGGTCGTACCTCGCCCTTAACCTGGTGCGGAACAGCAAGATCCCCGATGCGGGCAAGCACATAGTTGACCTTGATTTTCAGGTGGAGGGTAGCGTCAGATACCTCACCGAGCTCATAGACTCCGCGTGCAGGACGGACAACCAGAGCGTCGCCATGGCGTACATCCTGGGAGAGGAGGAGAGCTTTGACAGGATGGAGGTCCTGCGGAGAGAATACCGGTCGCAGGTTATAGAGGAACTGTACCGCATGCTGGAAAACCTCATTGAGAGGGAACACGTGCAGTTCTACTACGCCCGCTCATCGTACCTGGCCAGCACCGTGGCCACCATAGCTACCATGCACCTCCTCGATCCAAAGAAGGTCACGCTCGCCATGCACATGGGCGAGGTTACGAGCGTTTCCGCCAGGGCGCACCGGAGCATTATGGACCACGTGGACCTGGGCGACGTGATGCGCAGGGTCGCGGAGGAACTCGGGGGCCACGGTGGGGGACATCGCATGGCCGCCGGCGCGACTATCCCCAGGGGCAGGGAGGAGGAGTTCGTTGAGAAGGTGAACGCGGAGATAGAAAGAAGTTTATCCAGGTAGCCCATGGTCCCTCCATGTCCGGGTTCAGCATTCCCCCGAGCCATCCCAGGTACCAGTCTCTTCTGAAGAGGGAGAGGATCATAGAGGGATTCAAAAAGGGCATCGTTGCCCACGCTGGGCTCATAGCCCATGGACGTGGCGAGGCCTTCGATTACCTCATCGGTGAGAAGACGCGTGAGTTCGGTCTGAAGGCGGAGAAGGCTGCCGTGGCAGCCATAATGCTTGCGGAGAACCCGGTTTTTTCCGTAAATGGCAACGTGGCCGCCCTCGCCGTTGACGATGTGATATCCCTCGCAGAGGCGCTGGGCATGAAGATAGAGGTGAACCTGTTCTACCGCACCGAGGATAGGGTTAGGAGGATCGCGGATCTCTTCAGGTCCCGGGGCGTTGAGGTGCTGGGAGAGAATCCGGATGCCCGAATACCGGGACTTGACCACGCCAGGGCCCTGTGCACGTCAGAGGGCATATTCTCCGCCGACGTTGTCCTCGTTCCTTTGGAGGACGGTGACAGGACGAAGGCCCTAAGGGACATGGGGAAGTTCGTGGTGACCGTGGACCTCAACCCGCTGTCCAGGACCGCCAGGACCGCCGACGTAACCGTGGTGGACGAGATAACCAGGGCCCTGAGGAACATGAGGGAGATTGCATCGGAGATGAGCAGGGAGGAAGCGCGGAAAATTCTTGACGGGTACGACAACGGTGCCGTTCTATCGGAGGCCATACTCTTTATCCGGGACTACCTCGGAAGAATTGCCTCTCAAACCAGAGAGTGGTGACGAGTATCGCGGCGCCTATCACCACGAAACTAGCCGCGGCTAGGTTGAAAACTCCGATCGTTACGTGCTCCGCGTAATCCAGGAAGGCACCCCCGAGGAGGAGCGCCACGACGGAGCCCATGTTGGAGGCCAGGTTCACGTAGCCGAGGGAGGTCCCTATCTTCCTGCTCTCCGATGCGGTGAAACTTCGCGATATGGGCATGAATCCCCTTCCAGCCACAAAGAAGAGCACCGTGCCCGCGATTGCGATGGGCACGTAGTTCACGGATATGAGGAGGGAAGCAACGGGGGCCATAATGCCCAGGAGAATGAGGGAGAAGCGAAACCCTCTTTTGTCGGCGGCCTGGCCCAGGGCTAGGCTCCCTAGGAGTGCAGCCACGCCCGATGCGAAGAGGATCATCGTTGCGTATACCCTTCCGAGGCCCATGGTCTCGGCTAGGTAGAAGAGCAGCACCTCGTTCCCCAGGGACATGTACATACCGAAGAATAGAGCCAGGTAAAAAAGCGAGATCCCCAGTCTATCTTTTGCCTCTTTTTTCCTCTCCTGCGCCTCGCCGTTAACTTCCCTGAATGCAAGCGAAAGAACCACCTCCAGGGCGTATACGATGGCCAGGAGCACTATTGCCCTTACGATCTCCCCGGCGAGGTAGGAGTAGAGGAGGTACCCAAGGGACATCCCAAGGGAGCCCATTACGAAGTAACCGCTCATTATCCTCGCCCTCATGCTTTTTGGGGAGGAGAAGTGCACCAGCGCCTGCATCGTGGGCCAAACCATGGCACCGAAGAACCCGTCCAGGGCGCGAAGCGCGAGTATGCCGAAGTAGGGGAGGAGCAAGTACAGCTGACTGTCCACGAGGAGCCCCAGGAACCCTATCAGGACGAGTAAGTGCCTCTTCGCACCCCTGTCAGCCCAGTGGCCCACCACCGGGGAAAACAGTGCACGGGTGAGCATGTACGTGGCGGAAAGGACGGTTATCTCGAAGACGGACACCCCGAGGTCCCTGAGGGTGAAGGCGATTATCACGCGCAGAAGCCTGGCCGCCGTGCCGCCGAGAAGCGGTATGAGTATAATAGCGCCGTACACGAACTTCTTTTTCACGGCGGTGCATACGTTTCAAAATAAAAATGTGTTGGGGAAATTCACTCCCCGAGCTCCTCGGGCTTGAAAACGAAGCCGCAGTTGTAGCACATTATGGCGTCCTTGGAGTTCAGGGTGCCGCACTGCGGGCACTTGATGAACTCCTCGCCGTCCACCACCACGACCTCGAATTCTTGGCCTCCCTGCTCCTCCTTCGTTTCCTCCTCTTTTTTCTCTTCCTTCGCCTCCGCAGCTGATTCCGCGGGAGCCTCTTCCTTCCTCTCCACCGCGCCCGGCTCGATGGTTATCTCGCCTGTGAGGGCCTGTATGGCCTGGTACATCCTCTCCTTGAGATCGGAGAGCGATGTCTGCAGCTGAGCGACGTTGAGACCCTGCTCGATGACTTCCTTCTCCTTCTGGATCATGGACTCTATGGTCTCCTTGGCGTACTTCTCGAATTCCTGCAGGGAGTTCATCTTCTCCTCCATGGCCTGCTTGAGCCCCTTGATGCTCTCCTCGTACTCCTTGAGGGCTGCCTCGGCTGCCACGAGCGCGTTTACCCGCCTGTTAAGCTCCTCCATCTTCGCGTCAAGTTCGCTCTTCTTCCTATCTATCTCCTTGGCGTACTCCTCGAGCTCAGCGCTCTTCTTCTCCAGGAAGTTCTCCTTCTCCTGGAGTTTCCTCTCCCTCTCCTGGATCTCCTCTTCCTTCTGCTTGAGAGAAGCCTCAAACTCTTCCAGTTCCTTACGCTTCTTCTTCACTTCTTCCGCTTCCTGCTTGACCTTCGCCAGAATTGACTGTACCTGATCCAGCATGCTGAGGTCTCCAATATCCTCGCCACTCATATCTATACCTCCAGAGGGGTATATTTTTCATATGATATGAAACTTTTGCCCTTTCACCTTTCGAGCATGATGACTTCCCTGGAATCCAGGTCCACGATGGCCGCATACCCATCCCTTGCAGGTCCTGGGTTCACGAAGATGGTGTCCGGGGTTATCACCTTCCCCCTGGATTCATGCACGTGCCCCGATACAACCAGCACTGGCTTCGCGATTTCCACCGCCTTCCTTATCCCCATGCTTCCTATGTGTCTTCCTCCAGGTACCTCGTCCAGGATGCCGTGGGGTGGCTGGTGCGTCAGGAATATGCATCCCCTGCACGATCCCAGGAAACTTGCGGCGAAGTCATCCCTGAACCGTATGCCCATGCTGAACCCGCCGTTCACCCCGCCAATGCCCGCGATTTTGATATCCCCAAGGATGGAGCGCTTCATGTGCACGTTGGTGGCTCTGCTCGCCTCAATGGCATCTATCACCTCGGGAGGATCGCAGTTGCCCGGGACCGCGAATACCCTGGCAGGCAAAGCATCTAGAAATTCCCTGGCGAACTCCGGTGGCCCAAAGTCGGTTATGTCGCCTGCGACCAGCACCGCGTCGAAGTCGTGTGTCCCCTGGATCTCCTGCACCATGTACACCACGTCATCCCGGCCGTGCACGTCAGCCAGCGCCAGGAGCTTCATAATGTGAAAATTTCCATGGTGGATTTAACCTTTGCGCGTGGCAAAGTTTAAGACTCCCAAGGAGATTATCTCGCTATGATCGAGAGGTTCAGCGTATCCATGAGCAGGGATCTCCTGGATAAGTTCGACGCGTTCATCAAGAGGAGGGGTTACGTGAGCAGGTCCGAGGCCATCCGCATGCTGATACGGGATGCCCTGATAGAGGACACCATATCCACAGACCCCGGCAGTGAGGTATTCGGGACAATCACCATGATATACGACCACGAGGTGAAGGGCATAACCGAGAAGATAACCCATGTGCAGCACGCGTACCACGGTGAGATAAGGTCGGCGGTGCATGTGCACGTTGACCGCAGGAACTGCCTCGAGGTGGTCATATTTCACGGAAAGGCGAAAAAAATGAGGAAACTTGTTGACGAGCTTTCCGGAATAAAGGGTGTGAAGAACGTTAAGTTCGTGTTCACGCTCGTGGAACCGTGATCTTCCTGATCTTTCCTTTGGGGTCCCTTATCAGCAGAACGGCGAGCCAGATGAGCAGGGCGGTGGCAGCCATTGTTAAGCCGAGCACGAGAGCATCCAGTGACATCTCCATGAATTCACCCTCTTCTATGTAGCCCATCAGGTGATCCGCGAATACCATTATCACCGTTCCCCAGGAAATGAGGGCCAGTACGTCCATTCTGTACTCATCACCCCTGCTCCACATGTACCAGGCCGCGGTGGAGAATATGGCCAGGAAGAGCATAACCAGGAGCCACATGGGGCATCATCCCCTCACTGCCCTCGCGTCGCTTTTCGCCGTTGAGTTGTGCATCCAGAGCATAACACTCCAGACCAGTGTGATCAATGAGGCCATGAGGGTACCGTGGGTCGCCATCTCGTGCAGCATGGCCGCCGTATCCGATGGATTTGCCATCGCCGTCAGGAATGGGGGCCAGGGAACAACCTCGCCGTGCCATATGTGCTCTATGGCGAGGAGTATCGTGCCTCCCCACAGCATGGCGCTGAGCCACCTCAGTTTCAGGCGTTCCGCTCTCTCCTTTCCCACGACCTTCGTCAGGAGGGTCACCACGACCCCCTCTGATCCGGGAACCAGGAAGCATGCCATCTTTCTCACCTCATGGGTGTATTGCGTAACACCAATAAAAAGATTTGTGTTACAAAATAGTAAGAATTTTTAAATTAGTGTTACAATAGGTAGGCGATGAAAACCCCAGCCGCGATTGCAGAGCCGATCACTCCCGCCACATTGGGGCCCATTGCGTGCATCAGCAGGAAATTCTCCGGGTCCTCCCTCGCCCCCATCTTCTGCACCACCCGGGCGCTCATGGGCACAGCGCTGACACCTGCGGCGCCAATCATTGGGTTTATCTTCCCCCTGGAGAGCACGTAGAAGAGTTTCCCCAGGAGAACGCCGCCGGCGGTTGCGGTGGCGAAGGCCACGACGCCGAGGAACATTATCTCAAGGGTCTCGAGGCGGACGAACATCTCCGCGGTCATCATGTAGCCCACGCCCAGCCCGAGGAATATGGTGGCGATGTTGATCAGTTCGTTCTGCGCGGTCTTGGACAATCTCTCCGTTACACCGCACTCCCGCAGGAGGTTTCCGAACATGAGCATGCCTATGAGGGGCAGCGCAGTGGGCACGAGGAGGCCGACGACGATGGTGGTTATTATGGGGAACAGTATCTTCGTCCTCTTGCTAACCTTCCTCAGGGGCTCCATCCTGACGCTCCTCTCCTTCTTCGTGGTGAGCGCCCTTATCACCGGGGGCTGGATGATGGGTACGAGGGACATGTAGGAATACGCCGCAACCGCGACCGCGCCGAGTATCTCCGGCGCAAGCTTGGTGGCAGTGTATATTGTCGTCGGGCCATCCGCCCCGCCGATTATCCCTATGGCCGCTGCCTCTGGCAGATTGAAGCCGAATATCAGCGCAAAGAGAAGGGCGCAGTATATGCCAACCTGCGCCGCCGCTCCCAGGAGGAATGTCTTTGGATCTGCCAGGAGGGGCTCAAAGTCCGTCATCGCGCCTATCCCGAGGAATATCAGCAGGGGGACGATCTCCGTGCTTATCAGGTATTTGTAAACCAGGTACAGGAATCCGTGGGGGGCATCCGTGATCCCGCTCAGCGGGAGGTTAACGATGATGGCACTGAATCCAATGGGAACCAGGAGAAGGGGCTCCATGCGGTACTTTATGCCCAGGAGAATGAATATGGAGCCCACCGCTATCATAACAACGTTTCCCCAGGTGAGGTCGAATATCCCCACGAGGTTTCCCAGTATGTCCAGCATCGCCATCACTCTATTACCACGAGCACATCTCCGCGATTCACGTTGTCCCCCTCGCTCACCCTGATCTCCCTGACCACGCCGTCCTTGGGGGCGGGGATTTCGTTCTCCATCTTCATCGCTTCCAGGATGGCTATGACCTGTCCTCTCTTCACCGCATCGCCCACCTTAACCCGGATCTCTATTATCTTACCGGGCATCGGCGCGGTCACGCCGCCGGAGACGTTTTGCACACTGTCCCTTTCCATAGCCGTCGGTGCTGGCGCTGGCGCAGGGGCGCTTTGCTTCGGACTCACAGGCTGCACCCTCTCAACGCTCCTGATCTCACCTTCTCCGCCGATCTCTTCCACTTCCACCACGTACTCTCTTCCGTTCACAACAACTCTGAACTTCCGCCTCATCTCCATCGCCTCATGCTAACCAGTCTTCCGTAATACTTCCAGGGGGAGGGTTTCACGGAAATTATCCTGAACTTCCTGCCCTTCATATACTCCTGTATCGCCGCCATGATGGCCACGAGGTCCTCCGGAGGTATTCCATTCACATGCGCGTTCGCCACGTCCTTCACCTCTTCCTCTTTCTCCTCTCTCTCCTCCCTTTCCAAGGCGCCGAAGGCGTACATCACTCCTGATAGGAGACCCAGGACTATGAACACCGTGGTTATTCCAACCCCTGATATGAGCAAACCGCTCTCCACACCCCTCGGTGGAGAGACGATTTTCCCAGAGGATACGTTAACCCAGAGGGAGCCCTGAACCACGTAGAATACCAGGCTCACCCCCAGATCTCCTCCCCTGGTGCACGTGATGTTTATGTACCTGACCCCCGAGTCAATCAGATCCATCCTGCTCCCTTCCCCGCCGTCCACCTCTACACGAAGACCCGACACCACAGATAGCTTTGATGCGTGGTATTCCAGACGCATGCTTATCCTGTCTCCCTTTTCAATTCCCCCAAAAACTGCCCTGGCTTCAAGGGACTCGTTGGATATGTGGATCCTAAGAACCCCGTCGTCTATCTGAATCTTGGACATATCGCTGAACTCCCACCGGCTCCACTCCGGGAACCCGGAGCCCATCGCAAGGGGCGCGAGGAGGATTGCAATCACAAGGGGTACTATGATCCTCATGGAGCACACCTACAGTGGTATGTTTCCGTGCTTCTTCATGGGCCTCTCTTCCCTCTTGTTCTCCAGCATGTTAAGCGCCTGAATCAGTTTCACCCTCGTCTCGTGCGGGTATATCACGTCGTCCACGTAGAGGCGCGATGCCGCAACGTACGGATTCGCGAACTTGTCGCGGTACTCTTTTATCAATTCTTCCCTCCTCTTCTCCGGGTCCTCCGCCTTCGCGATTTCCTTCCTGAACACTATGTTCACGGCGCCCTCAGGACCCATCACCGCGATCTCCGCATTTGGCCAGGCGTATACCACGTCCGCGCGAAGGTGCTTTGAACCCATGGCGATGTACGCTCCCCCGTAAGCCTTGCGCATTATCACAGTTAATTTCGGCACGGTGGCCTCGCTGTACGCGTAGAGCAACTTCGCGCCATGCCTTATTATCCCTCCGTGCTCCTGGGCCACGCCGGGCATGTAGCCTGGAACGTCCACCAGCGTTACGATTGGAATGTTGAACGCATCGCAGAACCGAACGAACCTCGCCGCCTTATCGCTGGCATCTATGTCAAGGACTCCAGCGTAAACGGCGGGCTGATTGGCAACTATGCCAACAGTTTTCCCGTTCAACCGCGCAAAGCCGACCACGATGTTCCTGGCGAAGAGCGGGTGTATCT
>WAOY01000048.1 GCA_015520985.1 DHVE2 group archaeon | reverse complement strand
TCTATGAACTTATCCAGGTACTTCTTGACCTCTCCCGGCTCCTTTATCTTGTTCAGCGCAACTCCGATTCCAACATTCGCCTCGTTCTTGCCCTTGGGGAATATCCACAGATATCCTCCGGGAGCGCATGAGCCGATGTAGAAATGGGTGAATTTCTCGTCGATGTCTATGTTTGTCATCCTGTACTCTATGCACGACACGATGTCCCTCTCCCGGAGCACGGTGTTAAGGCCGGCCCACCTGGCCACCTGCGATTCGAAGCCATCCGCTGCAATCACAATCTTGGCGCGAACCTCGACCTCCTCGCCGAATCTGCGAACGATTGCGCCCTTGACATAGCCGTCCTCCTTGATTATACTGACTGCAGGGCTCTTGAGCCATATCTCAGCGCCTTCCTCCACAGCCAGCGCTGCGAGGTGCTTGTCGAAGTACTCGCGGTTTATCACGAAGCCCACTTCGTTTCCGGCCTGCTCCGCCGAAAGTTCTATGACGCTCTTCTCGTCAGGCGAATAAATCCTGGCTCCTTCAATCTCCTGGTCTATCCACTTCTTGTCCACCTTGACCTCCACGAGCTCGAGCCAGTCCCTCGATATCCCTTCGGCGCAGCGCACAGGAACGCCGATTTCAGGCCTCTTCTCCACAAGCAGAACCTTCGCTCCGTTTCGAGCGGCGAACCTCGCGGCCATGGAGCCGCCGGGTCCAGCACCTATCACCAGGACATCGTACTCGTACCTCTTCATTTTGACCACCAGTCCGCCTCTATGGCGCCCACGGGGCAGGCGCGGATGCAGAATCCACACTTCACACACTTCTCCTCGTCGATCTCAACGCGGGTCTCGTTGAGGAATATGCAGTTCACTGGACACGAACCTACGCACGCGCCGCAGTAGTTGCAGAGCGCAGGATTAACTGTCATCATCGTTTATCCCTCCACGCCCACCACGTTGCCGTGCCTCTTACGGTACTCCTCCAGGGAAATGGAGAACTTCTTCTCCACCTCGGTCCTGAAAGTCGGGCCCGAGTTGTAAGAGCAGAAGGGTATCAACCGCATATCGGGCGTGACGTAGTGGATGACGCAGCGCACCACGCGGGCTATATCGTAGTTCCAGTGGTCCTGGAAGTGCATGGTGCCGATGAACATAGAGTCCCAGTGCAGCTTTCCCAAGGAATCCTTGGTCCCCTGCTCAAACACGCCCACAATCTCCTTGAGCTTGAAGTTGCTGGGCGCATACTTCGGGTCGTAGTGCTTCTTCAGTATCTTGTACAGCGTCAGGATGTTCCTCAGCTTGCCCTTCTTCTCGAACTCCTCGTTGAACACGCGGTCCTTGAGCTCTTCGAGTATTCCCGCCACGTCTATGAACCTCGTGATTGGGATGTTCTTGTCCTTGTCGTAGTCGTGGAATACATATGTGGCAGCTCCGCACGCGGGGTGCGTTGTGAACGCGGGCTTGGGCTCATGGAATATCTGCGAGGCCAGTTCGGCGAATAGTGCGGCGACGGGTATCGGGAAGAAGTCCGTCTTCTCGATGAAATCAGTCTGCTCGTGCAGGTCTCGAATAAGATCGCCGGTGGTGTAGCGCATCTTCAATATCTCTCCCTGCGGGATTCTCCCCGTTAAGGCTACGGGCTGGAAGTTCACCGCGCGTATTACATCCAGGTTCTGCAGGCCAAATTCAACGATTTTGCCGACTTCGTCATCGTTTACTCCCTTCACGACCGTGGGAACGAGAACCGTAGCGAGGGGTTTTGGCTTGACGTTCCTCAGGTTCTCTATGGCCTTCATCTTAACTGGCAGGAGATTCACTCCCCTCGCCTGTATATATGTGCTCTCCTTGAACCCGTCGAATTGCAGGTAGACGGTGTGCATTCCCGCATCGGCCATCTTCTGGGCGAAGTCTGGCACGTTGGCGATGAGAATTCCATTTGTAGCCACCTGTATCTGGGGAAATCCGAGTTCCTTCGCCTTCCTTATCACATCGAAGAACCTGGGATATATGGTGGGCTCTCCACCGGCAAACTGGATTGCTGGCGTCGGAACTGGCCTCTCCGCGCGGAGAAGCTCCATCATCTTCACCACTGTATCGAAATCTGGCTCATACACGTATCCTGCGGCGTTGGCGTTGGCGAAGCAAATCGGGCAACGAAGGTTGCACCTGTTAGTCAGGTCAAGATTGGCAAGGGCGGTGAACGAGTAGTGGTGATCCGAAAAGCCGTTGAAAATCTTGGGGTACTCGGGACCGATACCATCAAGGATCGTTCCCCACTTCTCCATCCAGTGCCATACCTCGGCATCGCCGTAGTATATATCCTTGAACTCACCGTGCTCGGGACAGGTCTTCTTGTACCATATCTTGCCGTCCTCCTCGTATATGGTCGCGGGTATCACCTTGCTGCAAACGGGGCACAGTGATTTTGTCTCCTTTGGCAGACCCTCTTTCAGTTCAGATGGTTTTATCACATACATAAAAAGCCCAATTGGAGAATTGCATTTTAAAATTTTGTAGTTGTGCAAACTACAATCTTCTGCGCTTCACCACCGCCGGGATCGCCACTATACCCGCGGATATGGCTATCCCGATGGATATGGAGAGCGCATGCTCCATAAAATAATTCACTATTTTCTCTGCTGCTTCGTTTGGAAGCACGGGTAGCGGGAGCTTCACGTATGGGTCCTGAACGATGGTACCGTTGTTCGGATATATGAAGAACACATCCATGTAACCGTCCAGGAACTCGTACTGAACCCCTGCGAGGTTCTTTGCGTCCCATGTGTAGTGCACCGATATCTCTCCGTCATCCCTGAACCTAACACCTCCCCAGTGGCTTGCGTTGAGCCAGTACCTTCTATGGCCCCGCTCGATCTCCTGGTAGTGGTCATCCAGTTGCGCCATGACATCACTTTCCTCCATACCGCTCATCCGGATGCGGTGCGCCAGAAATATGAAATCGGCTGGACAATCGGTGTATATGCGCACATCGTATCTGAGAGTGTTCACGTCCACCACAACGTCTCCTTTTGTGTAGTTCCTGCTGGCGGCGTAGAAATCAATGATTACCCTGGCATGGTAATCGCGGCCCCACTGCATCATGCTCCTGAGCGTCGTGTTTTTCCAAAGGCGAATGTGCAGGTAACTGCCCATTACGTCGCTCTCACCGCTTTCCTGAAGGTAATGCATATCGGACAGCTTCGCGTACCAGAACTTGGGCATATCAAAGAGGTTGAGAGATCCTGCGTAAAGGCCAGTAAACTCTATTTCGAAGAAATCGGATTCGTTGAAGGTGATGTTAACAGCGCTCCTGGATGAGATGACACGAATGTGCACGGCCGAATCCCCTGGCCCGCTGGAGCCTGCGCTAGCGGGAGTGGAAACGAGGAGCGCGAACAATACCAGGACTGTGATTACGCGGGTGGTTTTCACATATACCACATCCACCTGCATTAATAAATGGATTTTGGTACATCCCTCGAACTATTCCAAGATTTCCCTGCGGTACCTGTATGCAACGTACGACACCACCGCCAGAAGGGCCGAAAGGGCCACGATGATGTAAACGTAAAAGGATGCATCGCAGTTCTGAGATGCATAGTTCGTGACGCTTTGAACAGATGATATGGCCGCGGCGTCCCTCAGGAGGAGTGAGGTGTAATTATCTGCGGAAAATATGTCCACGTAAACAACCTTAACACCGGTCATCCTGGATATCTCGATGGCAATCTGGCCAGCCTTGGAGCCCTCCAGGTTCCGCGCATTAAGGATGAACGATATCTCTCCACTTCTTATCTCCTCCTGAAACCTGTCCATATCTGACTGACTCGGGAACTTATTTGGACCTTCCACGAGAACCCCGGCAACATTCAGGGAAAGCGCGTGGGCTATGTAGAAGACACCAGGAACAGCCAGGAGGACGCGCTCACCTTTAACCCCAGAGTTCTCAACCATATCCAGGGAGAGGGAGATGATATGATGCACCTCCCCCACAAAGGATTCAAGGTTATTTCGGAAGTAACTCCTGGCTTCGGGATGCATTTCCGATAGAGTATGCTCTATGGCCCCTGCAATGCCGATGGCGTTGTCCGGATATAACCAGTAACCGTGGGGATTCCTCTCCATATCACCCAGAGGCAGAAGTGTAGCGTTGTAATCTTCAAAATCAAGAACAGCCTTGCCCTGGGCATTCTCCAGTATCTGAGAATCAAGCGAGAAGAAGTCACTCCCTGCGAGGATTACAAGGTCAGCACCACTTATCTTCTCCACGTCCTGCGGAGTGAGTGAATAGCTGTGGATGTCCGTGCCCGAAGGGACAATGTAATCCACGGATACATAAGCACCGCCTATCTTTTCCGCGATGGAGGCGAAGAAGTCAAGAGTCGCCACCACATGTATCTCCGGGGCCTGTGTAGGTACTGAGACGAACGCGTACGATACGAGCAGTAAAGCCACGAAAAGGGCCGCGTGCTCCATGCGGTTAGGTAATGCCTAACCACATATAAACTTTGTGTGAGATAAGATATAAATAGGGAATGGGCATGGGAAGCCTATGGTCGAATACATCCACGTGGAGGACGTGCTCAGCGAAGACATGGTGGACAGGGAAGTTTACCTGCGGGGGTGGATATACAGGAAAAGGAGAACTGGAAAGCTTATATTTTTCGTGCTGCGAGATTCCACAGATATAGTGCAGTGCGTGGTGGAGAAGAATGTCGTTGGCCCGGAGAAGTTCAAGAATCTGGATAAGGTCGGTGTGGAATCATCGCTCTGGATACGCGGAGTGGTGAGGAGGGAGGAGAGGGCGCCAACAGGGTACGAGATTCACGTGAACGATTTCGGAATAGTGGGGCCGTCGCACAACTTCCCGATAAACAAAGACAAGAGCGACGAGTTCCTGCTGGACAACCGGCATTTATGGGTGAGAAGCCGCAACATGAACGCCATCCTGAAGATAAGGGATACCGTATTCGAGGCAATTCACGGGTTCTTCAGGGAGAACGGGTACTACGAGACCCAGGGACCCATGTTCGTAACAGGTGCCGTGGAAGGCGGATCCACGCTTTTCGAAGTCCCCTATTTCGGCAAAAAAGCGTATCTCACGCAGAGCTCCCAGTTCTATCTGGAGACCCTCATATTCTCCCTCGAGAAGGTCTACACCGTGGCCCCCAGTTTCAGGGCCGAGAAGAGCAGGACCAGGAGGCACCTCACCGAGTACTGGCACGCTGAAGCCGAGGCCGCGTGGTACCACAACGATGATATGATTGCGGACGAGGAGGAGATGATAGTCTACATCATCCAGAGGCTCCTCGAGAAGCGGAAAAAGGAGCTGAGATTGCTAAACAGAGATGTGAAATTCTTGGAGGGCATTGAGAGACCCTTCGAGAGGATGAAATACGCAAAACTTGTGGAGTTTGCCAATGAACACGGAGTTGAGATGAATTACGGGGATGATCTGGGGGCGGATGAGGAAACCATGATTACAAAGCACTTCGACAGGCCAGTCTTTGTGACCCACTACCCGATAGAGATAAAGCCCTTCTACCACAGACCAGATCCCGATGATCCTAAAGTAGTGCTATGCCACGATATGCTCGCTCCAGAGAGCTACGGCGAAGTAATTGGGGGCGGTGAAAGGATATACGAGCTCGACGTGCTTCTTAGAAGAATGGAAGAAGAGGGGCTAAACCCGGAGAATTACTACTGGTACATCGATCTCAGGAAGTACGGCAGTGTGCCACATGCCGGTTTTGGCCTCGGCGTGGATCGCCTGGTCTGGTGGCTTGCGGGACTCGACCACATAAAGCACGCCATACCTTATCCGAGAACAATAAGAAGGGTAAAGCCATAAAAAATCAGGAGACGTCCACGGTCTTTTCCGTGGGCTCCTCCTCCATAAACTTTTCCGCAAAGTGGCAGGCCACAAAGTGCCCGGGAGATACCTCCTTGAGCGGTGGGTCCTTCACGTCGCATATGCCCTTCTGAGCGTAGGGGCAGCGTGGCCAGAACCTGCATCCCGGAGGCAGATTTATCGGGCTCGGAATCTCTCCCTTTATCTCCACCCTGCCATGCTTATGATCGGGATCTGGCACAGGTACCGCTGAGATCAGTGCGCGGGTGTACGGATGCACATGGTTGAATATAACCTCGTCCGTCTCTCCGATCTCTACTATGCGCCCAAGGTACATCACCGCGATGCGGTCGGACATGTATCTTGCCACCGCGATATCGTGGGTGATGAAGACGTAGGGTATCTTGTATTTCTCCCGTAGATCAAGCATCAGGTTCATCACGCCCGCGCGGATGGATACATCCAGCATAGATACGGGCTCGTCCGCCACTATGAACTTCGGCCTGAGAACCAGAGCACGCGCTATTGCAACACGCTGTCTCTGACCACCGCTCAACTCATGAGGGAACCTGGAGAGATATTCCTCAGCTGGCCTAAGACCAGCGTCTTCCAGGGCCTTTATAACAAGCTCCACCTTGTCATCGTACGTTTCGCCAATGCCGTGTATGAGAAGAGGTTCCATCACAGTTTTCTGAACTGTATACCTAGGATTCAGCGACTCGTAGGGATCCTGGAATATCATCTGTACGTTTCTCCTGTACTCCTTAAGCTCCTTGCCCTTGAGGGTGGCTATGTTCCTGCCCTGGAATATGACCTCACCAGCCGTAGGATCCTCCAACCGGGTGAGAAGACGGCCGGTAGTGGTCTTACCGCACCCAGACTCGCCCACAAGGCCGAGAATCTCACCCTCGTGGAGCTTGAATGAGATGCCATCCACCGCTTTCACGTATATCGGCTCTCCCCAGAACTTGAACATACCCACATGAAGTTCAAAGTATTTCTTGAGATTCCGCACCTCGATTACCACGTTCCTATCATCACCATTTCCCTCTGCCATTTTACTCACCACCCAATTCACCATAGAGTTCCTCCGCGAAGTGACATTTTGTGACATGTCCTGGCGATATCTCGATCACAGGTGGCTCCTGCTCCAAACATATATCCTTTGCGTAGGGGCATCTGGGAGCAAACCTGCAACCCTTGGGGGGATTGGCTAGGTCTGGGGGAGATCCAGGTATTGCCTTGAGTCTCTTTTTCTCGCCTTTTATACTCGGGAATGCCTTGAGGAGGGCTTCGGTGTAGGGATGGGCGGTTTCCTTGAATATCTCCCTTGCAGTTCCCTTCTCCACGAGGTTGCCCGCATACATTACCGCTATGTGATGTGCCATCTCCGCAACCACACTAACATCGTGGGTAATCAGTATCATAGCAACGTTCTCCCTCTTCTGAAGGCGAGCCATTTCACCAAGGATCCTGTCCTGGGTGACCACATCCAGCGCTGTTGTGGGTTCGTCCGCGATTATTAAATCAGGATTAAGTGCAAGGGCCATGGCGATCATCGCCCTCTGTTTCATACCACCACTGTATTCATGCGGATAATTGTCGATCCTGTCCTTTGGTATTCCTACAAGCTTGTAGAGTTCTTCCACCCTCTTCCGGGCTTCTTCCTCCGTGACATTCTCGTGCGTCAGGATAGCTTCAATTATCTGATCTCCGACCTTGTACACAGGATTGAAAGCATTCATAGCTCCTTGGAATATCATAGAGATCCTCTTCCAACGGAACTTCCTCATCTCGGGATGATACTCTTCAATCTTCCTGTATCCCTCGAACTTCTTGCTAGGGAATGTGCTGAGCTGGACAAGGTCAGTACCGTCGAATATTACCTTGCTCCCTTCTTTTATATAGGCATTTGATGGAAGGAGTTGCGTGATACCGTATCCCGTCGTGGTCTTGCCGCAGCCGGATTCGCCCACGAGACCCATCGTCTCTCCACGATTAATGGTGAAGCTCACTCCGTCAACGGCATAAACCCACCCAGTGGATATCTTGTAGTGTATCGACAGATTTTCTATTTTTAGTAGTTCCGCCATTTCAATCACCTCTTCCTCAAGCGCGGGTTGAGTATCTCGTCGAAGGCCCTACCTACCAGATAGAATCCCAGCGAGATCAGTGTGATCGCCAGACCGGGTGGCAACAGCCACCACCACGCATACATCGTAGCTCCTGAAGTCTGTATGGTGCTCAACATCTGTCCCCAAGAGACTGCCTGCGGATCACCGAGACCAAGGAAGCTCAGCGCTGCCTCAGACAGGATTGCGCCTGCGACACCCAGAGTCATATAAAGGAACGCAAATGGCAGCACGTTTGGAAGGATGTGGGATATCATTATCCTCCATCCACTGGCTCCCGCCACCCTAGCAGCATCGACAAAGGGCCTGTTTTTAAGGGAAAGTGTCTGTGCCCTTATGACCCTAGAAATTCCTGCCCAACCGAAGATACCCAGCACGAATATTATGTTCCATATACTTCTGCCGACTATGGACGTCAATATCAATATTATCGGCAGGAACGGCAGAGTGAGCATTATGTCTGCAAATCTCATCAATACTGTGTCTGTCCAACCACCCTTGAACCCTGAAAGAACACCGTAGAGAGACCCTATAACCACCTGTATGAAGGCTGCCATTATACCCACCAGAAATGCAACCCTGGACCCGTAAACCAGCCAGGTCCATATATCGTGCCCCTGAGCGTCGGTACCAAGTATGTAGAGGTTACCGCTGATGTATCTCCCTGGCGGAAGAGGTAGTCGGCTCTCACCTTTGAGCAGAGTTAATCCCACAGTATTGGTATCTGCACAATAATACGCTCCGAAAATATCGTACGCCGCTGCTTTAGCTGTATATCTGGATCCCTGAAGACTCCCCACAAATATGAATTTGCTCAGGGTACTTCCGCTTGGATACGGGAACAGGTTCCTCTCCAAGGTCTTCCAGTGATAGTAGCTGAATCTGATTATGTCCGGTGTACCAGATTTTTGATAGCTGTGAAGGTCGAATAGATAGAACTTATTTGTCTCTGTCA
The DNA here is from genome assembly GCA_015520985.1 of DHVE2 group archaeon. GTDB lineage: Archaea > Thermoplasmatota > Thermoplasmata > Thermoplasmatales > Aciduliprofundaceae > JAADDK01. The sequence goes on along the minus strand of WAOY01000048.1, from coordinate 5,059 downwards.
GGAAGAAGAACTGATTGTTCTCCTGAACATACAAGTTGTAAACCACACGTTCACCCTTTATGGGGATACTCTCCATGGTACCGTTGTTACTCTCAAAAGGCTGTATTGTAAACCCAGCCGAGAGGTTGCCTGCCAACTTATATAGATAACTGTCACCTTCAGCATCAGAATATTTCACTGTATAAATCACGAGGGAGTTTCCACTCTTGAAAACCTGAGGAGTTGCGTCAATCTCACCCTCTCTAAGGTTTATAGTTTTAAGATTTGCCGCAATATCACCGCGCGGAATCACGTAGTAAATCACAGCATTGTCACCATCCCTAGCCGGCAGGAAAATAGGATTCACCCCCAGATCCTGGGATGCAAAGTAAAAACCAGGTGAGGCCGTAAGGGAGAAGCTTAGTGTCGTTGCGGTTATCCTTGAAGCGATATTGGAGGGTACCACAAGAGGTAGATCCCCTGGTCCAGGGAAGGGATTCTGGGAGTGTTCATCAAATCCCTTGTAAAGCACCGTGCTGTTCTCTAGAGGAACAACGATGACGTTCTGGTCCTTGGTATAGAGGTTGTCGTTATAGAACAACAGTGGTTTCATTTTAATCCTGTCGGTAAAGGTATGATAGTTATTCACAGTAGTAACATCGTCGGAGTATGTGGGATATATCTGTATAAGACACTTATCAATATCTGGCAGATTTGGATCTCCAGAATAAGTATAATAGTGGAAGAACAGGGCAAAGCTATGCGCATTACCCACCATTATATATCTCGCAGGATATGTGGGTGGATACGTGGTAGAATAGATAACAGGAGAGGTCAGACCGCCGACAGACGTGACATCTGCGGTAACCCAGGTGGGTTCAAACCCCAAGGAAACAACCTTGTACCTAGAATAGTTCTGGTCATAGAAATTATACATATCATATATGACCAAATGACTCTGCGTCACAAAAACCAGTTCTCCAGCAAAGTCAGACCTCTGATTTTCTCCATTGTAATGGAAGTTAAGATCAGATGTGGACTGGGCAAGGAAGACCATATCCTTTACCACCTCATCGGATCCAATTCCAGGGATCGTAGAAATATTCAAGTAGAACGTTATAGGCGGTTCGTTGACTTCCCAAGGTGCAATATCAGCCTGAGCCTTCGAAGAATTTTCCGGCACTGCTATTTTGGGATTCTGAACATAGATACCTTCGATGGAATGCCCATGATTAAGTATTAACCAGTCCCCACCAAGAGGGCTGGCCGTTCTTAGCTGAGTATATCCCACAATCATGTCATCAATCTTCTCATCAGTATGGAAGGCGTAAAGGTAAGTTACAAGCGCATCCTTTGATGGTGCTTCGAAATCAGGGGTATAGGGCGTTAGAACCGGGGCAAATATGGCCATTATGGCAAATATGACAATTATTATTAGTCCAGCTTTACCATAGTTACTGGCCCAGTAAAGCTTCCACCAAGACTTTGCTGTCCTTTTAAGCTGCCTTTCGATTTCCTGCCACCTTGATACTGATACCATCCAACACACCTCCTTATTGAATTCTCACCCTAGGATCAAGTATACCATAGAGCACATCAGCAATTATATTCCCAACGATCACGAGCAAAGATATTATGAACAACGTTGCACCGGCAAGGAAGAAATCCTGCGTGTAAAGCGCCTGCAAATAGGTGTATCCAACGCCCTGATAAGAGAATATCTGTTCCAGTATCACTGCACCTCCGATCGCATAGCTAAGAGACAGGACGAAGGATGTAACTATAGGCAGCATTGCATTTCTCCTAGCATGCTTGTTCCTAACGACTTTCTCAGGGAGTCCCTTGGCCTTGGCGGTAAGGATGTAATCCTCACCCATTGTTTCAAGCATTGCAGTTCTTTGAAGCAGGATAACGCCAGCCATACCAAGCAGAATTATGACGAAGAGTGGTAGGATGAGGTGCCACATGTAGTCCACAAACATATATAGAGGATGACCCGGACAGATATGCAATACAGCACAGGTGCTACCTGGACCCGTGAGGTCGCCGCTCGCATAGCCACCAATAGGCGTCCAGCCAAGAGTGTAGGAGAATATCCAAATAAAGATCAGTCCGAGCCAGAAGGATGGCATATTGTAGAAGAACAAACTGGTACCCACTGCTATACCCTCGGCCGCCCCGCCTCTCTTCCAGGCGATGTAAGTACCTATAGGGATACCAATGAGATACACAAGTATCGTAGCCAATCCAAACCATAGAAGAGTTCTAGGCACCCTATCTGCAAGGATATCGACTACCGGCTTATTCAACTTGTATGACATGCCAAAATTAAAGGTGAACATATTTCTTATAAAGGTTACATAACGCACATAGAGCGGTGTGTCCACAACATACATCACGTGCATTTTCAGATCTGATGGCAGATTGGCATTCTGACCCGAGAGGTTCAATAGTATGTAAAAGTTCTTCCGAGGGAGTATGCCCACCGCCTGAACAGAACTCCCCACATACTTTGAATAGTCAATCCACACAGGCACTCCTTCCTCCTCAGAAGTGGCATTAGATGGTAAAGATATTTTATGAGGATCTATAGCACTTTCATTTGAGTAAACATATATGTTAAACTTGAATTTTGACGTATCATAGGATATGGAGACTGCCCTAGGATCTGCTGGAAAACTGAATTGTTTAATATAGTATGTAAATCCTGGATGCTCCCCAGGTATCCCGGTGATCTCCTGGAAATCTGTATCTGTCAGATTAACCACATATTTTTCGGCCAATCCATAGGATACTGCCATATTCGCAACATCGTCTGGTTTCATCTTTGGATCTGCGTAGAATGGATCAGTGGGATCTCCTGGCATAGCCTCGAACAATGCCCAAACTATGCTGGTGACCACGAAAAGGGTGATCAGCGCCTGAATCCCTCTTTTCACCAGATATGGACCTAAACCAGCCATAACATACCACCTGCCACAACCCTAAATATTGAACACCCATTTAAACTTTACTGAAAAATAGAAAAAATAAGAGTTTCTAAAACACTCAACAATCATATTTCCTCTTCTTCGCCATTCTCAGAATCTATATCAACAGATTCATCGGATTCCCCCTCGGTTGTTTCTGTTTCTTCGCTGCTCTCTGTCTCCTCTTTCTCCTCACCGCTGGAACCTGCAGATTTACCACGTTTCTTCATAAGCACCGCGACAATCACTATAATTATGATTAGCAGTATCAGTCCGGAGAGCAGAGGAATTGTTGGTATTCCACCGATCGTTGGAGGCAGTCCCGCCGCCTGCTCACCCACTGTGAATTCAACATAGTGCACCACACTGTTGTTGGATGTGTCAACTGCTTTAACATATATAATATGATGCCCCACGGTAAGATTTCCAAAGACGTACGACGTGTTCGTTCCTACGTTCACCCATGTGCCATTGTCAAGCTTCACTTCATAGTGGTCGATCGCAACATTATCGCTGCCAGTCCATGATACGGTTATTTTCTTTTCGTATATGGTGGTACCATTCCTCGGCGTATCTATGGTCAGTGTGGGAGCCTCGAGGTCATAGTTGAGTGTCACATTGACAGTATTGCTTGCGTTACCCTCACCCACGGCATTGACAGCAGTGACGTAGTAGTAATAAGTCATCATATTGCTAACACCGGTGTCATTGTAGGTCGTCGTATTGGCGCTCACGTTGGCGATTAACTGCATGGAATCGAGGGAAGTGCCCCTGTACACATTGTATGATAATATCTTAGTTCCACCATTCTCCGCGGGCGGCTGCCAGGCCAGGTTTACATAAAGCACCCCCTTTTCATAGGTAAGGTTCAAAGGCGCACCGGGCACATCCCAAGATACTGTAATCTCGTTGCTCTTGTCGCTCTCTCCGGCATCATTGCTCGCGGTGACATAATAGGTATATGTCTCGTTTACAGAGACGGAGGTGTCGTTGTAATAGAGGGTAGTGTTATCAACATCAGCAATCTTCACATTATTCCTGTACACCGAGTACTTTACAATGGGCAGTCCCCCATTACTCGGCTCAGACCATGTGATATTTACATACCCATCTCCACGCACCGCACTTATATATGGAGCACTTGGGGGATTCACCGTATACACCGATTTATACGCTATATTGTTGCTCTCGTTCAGTTCAGATATCATATGGTTCGGGTCAAGCACAACGATTATTTCGTGCTCTCCAACGATAGGCTTTGGAGTCCAGTGAACGGTGCCCGTAGCAGAACCGCCAACAGCAATATCTCCCAGATTCACCGTGCCTATGTGGTAGAAAGAAGTCAACCTATCCACATAAACATCAGCGGTCACGTTGTACGATGCATTTACCCCATCGTTATGAACGGTTACAGAGATGTCCACACTGCTACCTATCAGGATAACCTGTGGAACATCAATGTCATTGGGCGTTACAACAAGATCAGAGAGATCGCTCTCTGGAATAAGCGTGTTATTCAAAGAGCCTGGAGTGGTTGCAGGTGCGTCAGGTGAAGGCCAGGATTCCCTATATGGCACTCCAGGAACATATGCTCCCGGGTAGTACTCAATCCAGAAGTTTGCAACCACACTGCTGGAACCTCCCGTTGGGCTATCGCCGAACCTAACAAAGAAGTTTGTCGTGTTATCATTCTGCCAGTAACTGTAATAGTCTGTCAAGTCAACAGCCATGAACTCCGGGAAGCTGTAATTACCACCATCGAGATGAAGCGTTCTGTTATCTGTTGGATGATTAGGATCCCCAACACCCACGCTTATCTGTGCGTCCCTTGCACCGGGAGAACTGAACTTCCACGCGCCTATTATATGGGGCTCATTTGGAGTATTACCCACAATCCTGTACGTTATGTTCCACGCAAGAAGCTTAAAGGCCTCATAAGTAATCCAGTAGTATCCATGATCTCCCCAGCTGCCGCCCCAAGAATTCACAACCCTAAACGCTCCAACATCACCGTCATCGGTGATGGAATCATCGTACCCCACAATAGTCTGCCCGTGATTTGGCTGCCCCGCAAAGTTCTGGTATTCCTGAGCGGATACGATGTAATTCCC
>WAOY01000047.1 GCA_015520985.1 DHVE2 group archaeon | reverse complement strand
GGGCAGCCTGTACGGTGGGATTCCCACGGCCAGCATACCGCCGATGACGGGCAGTTTGTCATAGACTGTCACATCATAGCCCTGCTCCCTGAGGTCGTGCGCCGCCATGAGTCCTGCTGCACCCGCTCCTATGATTGCTACCTTCTTCCCCTTCTCCTCCTTCACGTGCAGGATGTACTTCCTGCCGTTCTTCACCGCCCAGTCGGCCACGTATCTCTTTATCTCCCTTATACCCACGGGCTTATCGATATCGCCGCGGGAGCACGCTGTTTCGCAGGGATGCGTACATATCCTCCCCGCTATGCCTGCAAAGGGCAAACGATCCCACACGATGTCTATGGAGCGGTCGAATCTGCCAGCTTTTGCAGCGGCGACATAACCCTGCGCGTTGAGATGCAGGGGACAGGCGGCGTTGCATGGAGGCACTCCGTTGTAGGTGATGGTGTACTTGAACGGCACCGCCTGCTCGAATGGGATGTGCGTGGCCTTGCGGGTGGCCATCTTCAGATCGAAATCGCTTGGCAATACTGTTGGGCAAACCTTTGCGCACTCACCGCAGCCCGTGCACTTGTTCCAGTCTATGAAGGGCGACTTGCGCTTTATCTTCACGGTGAAATTCCCGAGGTAGCCGTCTACGCTCTCCACCTCGCTGTACGTGTACAACTTTATATTCGGATGCCCACCCACGTCGTTCATCTTGGGCGTGAGAATACACTGCGGGCAGTCTAGCGTGGGGAAGGTCTCGCTCAACCGAATCATATTACCTCCGAGGGATGGCTCCTTCTCCACCACGACCGTCTCAATTCCCGCGTCCGCGAGGTCAAGGGCGGCCTGCATGCCAGCGACGCCGCCTCCTATGACCAGAGCCCTCTTTATCACGGGCACCTCAATTGGATGAAGCGAGGCATTCGCCTTCAGTTTCTCGATTGTTGCGTTTATTATCCTTATGGCCTTGCGCGTCGCCGCCTCAGGATTATCCTCGTGGGGCCAGGCGGCCCACTCTCGTATATTTGCGATTTCCACTCGGTACGGGTTCAGCCCGGCGCGGGCCGCAGCATTTCTCATAGTTCTTTCGTGCAGCGTCGGTGAGCAGTTCGCGACCACAACACCGTCCAGATTGTACTTCTTTATCGAATCCTCAATCAGCTTCTGCCCCGGCTGGGAGCACATGAAGACGTAGGTTGTGGAGAATGCCACGTCCTCCCTCTTCCCTATTTCCTCGGCCACGCGTTTCACATCCACCGTTCCCGCTATGTTCCTTCCGCAGTGACAGATGAATACCCCAATCCTCTTCATAGCCATCTTGAAAGCACCTCCCTAGGGGAAACGAAATGGCGATCGAAGTGAAGCACCTTATCGTCCTTTATTCCGAAGGCAATAGCCATTAACTGGGTGAAGTACACAATCGGCATATTTTCGAATTCGGGGTGCTTCCTCTTGGTTATCTCCTGCCTCTTGTCCAGGTTGAAGAAGCACAGGGGGCAGGAGGTCGCTATGAGATCCGCGCCGGTCTCCCTAGCAACGTTCACAAGCTTGTAGGTCCTCTCCGCCACGATGTCCTTCTTGTCCACCGTGTGATACGAGCCGCAGCACTCATTCTTGAGAGGATAATCCACCACTTCCGCTCCCAGGATCTCCAGCAATTCCTCGAGGATATGCGGGTCCTCGCGATTATCGATCGCAATCTCGTCCGGGCGGAGGAGGAGACAGCCATAGTATGGGGCTACGCGTAACCCCTTCAGGGGGTTGTTCACCTTCTCCGCAATCCTGTCGAAACCCTCCTCCTTCAGGAAGGTGAGGTAATGCTGCACCTCAATATTTCCCTTGTAATCCGGCTCCTCGTCCATGAACAGATCCAGGGTCTTCAGCTTGTCGCGGTTCTTCATCACATCGAGGTGTGCCCTTCTCAGGTTGTTGTAGCACATCGAGCACACGGCGATGAGGCGATTGTCCCCTATTTCCTCGGCGTACTGCTGTGCCCTTATAAGGTTGCGCACGTTGGCGATGGTGAACTTCACGCTGTCCTGCGCAAGCCCGTAGACTGCTCCGCAGCAGGTCCAGCCGGGGAGTTCTATGAATTCGTACCCGAGAACCCTGGCGCTCTCCACTGTGCTGTCCTCGAGGTTCTTTGCCACGCCCTTAAGCGTGCATCCCGGATAAAACATAATCT
>WAOY01000046.1 GCA_015520985.1 DHVE2 group archaeon | reverse complement strand
GGACTACAACTACGCACCTGCGATAACGAATGTGGATGTGCCAGAGAACATAACCGCGGGACAGGAGGCGACGTTCTACGCAGAAGCGGGAGATGTTAAGGGCGATGAACTGAACTACACTTGGATAATCAACAACGAGACCGTGGGCTACGGGCAGTACCTCAAGTACACGTTCAGCAAGGTAGGGAACTACACCATCGTGCTGATTGTGAGCGATGGGGTGCACAGGGTGGTGAGGAATTGGACCGTGCAGGTGTCTCCAGCACCAACAGGTTCAAGTGGCAGTGAAAGAAATATGAGGACGCCTGACATATTTATGGATCTCATAATGCCCATCCTGCTGTTTGTGGGCCTCCTCCTGGCAATTCTCCTCGTCATCCTCATGATGATGAAAAAGAGGAAGAAGGGAGCCGAGGAGAAGGAGGAAGCACTAAGTCAGGAGGAGTTTGATATCCTCAAGACCATTCAAGAATACTTGAAAAAGCACAACGGAGAGAAAATGGAGACCGTTATAAAAGCAGTTGCTACAAAGATCAACGAAAGAATGAACGATGCAGATAAGAGGATTGAGGAAAATGATGTGCTTATGGTACTTGATTATGGAGTATCAAAGGGAATTTTCACAAAGGAAACTGATGCGGATGGCAACATTAGAATCTTCCTTGCATCTCCAAATATGATAGTGGAAGAGAGATCGGATGGAGGTGAGAGCTAGAATGAGAGGAGTAGGTTTGTTTATGGCTACTTTGCTCATGGTGGGCCTAGTGGTGATTACCAGCCTTCCACAGAGTGTCATGGCAGTGGAAACTGGAACAATGTACCGGCAGATAGGAGCTAATGAAACGAATGGATCCGAGTACCTGAAGGGTGTAGCGGCGAGGATACAGCTCGTGCTGGGGATAATCGGAGCGGTAATCATAGCGGTGATGTGGCTATGGATTGGCATAGAGTACCACATGGCGAACCAGCAGAGGAGAGAGGAACTCAAAGAGAGGATGATGTGGGCGCTGATAGGTACAATAATCATAGCGATGGCTGTCGGCGGGATAATCTGGATGCTGGCCCGGTGGATAGCAGGGGTGTGAACATATTTCTTATTTTTTCCGTTTTATGTAAAAAGTAGTAAAAATAAAAATTTCAGTGGTCGCACTTGCCTGTAGGACAGGCCGGGTCAAAGGTACCGTCTATTTTCAGCAGGCCCTCGTCCACCTTCACCTTGAAGTCCAGGGCAAGCGCTTCCTCCTCTTCTTTCTTCTCTTCGACCTTGGGCATCTCAACATCCTTCTTCTTTATGCCCCTGTATATCACCTGCACACTCTTGCTCTGATCCCTGTAAACCGTGATGCCTTTGCACCCCATTCTCCAGGCCATTATGTACGCATTTTCAACGTCCTCCAGGGTGGCATCGTGCCTCATGTTGATGGTTTTGCTCACCGCGTTGTCCACATGCCTCTGGAACGCCGCCTGCATCCTTATGTGCCACTCCGGAGAGATGGCATGGGCGGTGCGGAATAGCCTCTTTATCTCCTCGGGGATCTCGTCCAGGTGCTGCACGCTTCCCGTCTCGGCGACCTTCATCATGAGCTCCTCAGAATACAGGCCTTCGCGGCGCATTATCTCCTCAAATAGCGGGTTCACCTCGAGGAGTTCCTGACCGTCCAGCACGCGTCGGATGAATGCTATGGCGAACAGAGGCTCTATACTAGAGGAAGTGCCCGCGATTATTGATATCGTACCCGTCGGCGCAATCGTCGTCGTTGTGGCGTTCCTTATCCTTATCCCTTTCTTCCACCAGTCGCTTCCCTCCCACGCAGGGAACACTCCGCGCTTCTCCGCAAGTTTCATGCTGGCTCTGTGCGATTCGTCATTTATGAACTTCATTACCCTCTCAGCCAGTTCGACGGCCTCTTCGCTATCATAGGGAATACCGAGTTTTATGAGCATCTCCGCCCAGCCCATTACACCAAGACCGATCTTTCTGGTCTTGCGAGTGACCTCGGCGATCTGAGGCAGAGGGAAGTTGTTTGCATCTATAACGTTGTCCATCATGTGCACAGCCTTGTGCACCACATAGCGAAGGCGATCCCAGTCCACTTCCCCGTCCTTCACAAAGAGGGATAGGTTCACTGAGCCCAGATTGCACGACTCGTACGGGAGCAGTGGCTGCTCCCCGCAGGGGTTAGTGCTCTCAATCTCGCCCAGATGCTTCGCCGGGTGCTTTCTGTTGATCTCGTCTATGAATATTACGCCGGGATCCCCCGTTTTCCATGCCTGCGTGACGATGAGGTTCCACACCTGCCTAGCCTTGATTCTGTTCACCACCTTTCCATTACGAGGGTTGATCAGGTCGTAGTAGTCGTCGTTGAGCAGCGCGTTCATGAATTCGTCCGTTATTGCAACGCTGATGTTGAAGTTGCTGAGCACGCGGTTCTCCGAGTCCTTGGACGTGATGAAGTCTATAATGTCGGGATGGTGCACACTCAGCACGCCCATGTTTGCGCCCCTTCGCTTCCCGCCCTGCTTGATGACATCGGTGGCCACATCGAAAACGCGCATGAACGACAGAGGTCCGGAGGCCACTCCACTCGTACTTGCGACGATATCCCCCCTGGGGCGCAGGCGGGAGAAGGAGAAACCCGTGCCACCTCCACTCTTGTGTATCATGGCCGCGTACTTAACCGCGTCGAATATGTCCTCTATGCTGTCAGGGACGGGGAGAACGAAGCATGCGCTCAGCTGACCCAGTTTGGTATTGGCGTTCATCATGGTGGGCGAATTGGGAAGGAACTCGCGGGACGTCATAATCTCCATGAACTCTTCCTTCGTTTTCTCTATCTTCTCCCAGCGCTCCTGCAGGGCCTTCAGGACGTAGGAGAAGCTCTTCTTCAT
>WAOY01000045.1 GCA_015520985.1 DHVE2 group archaeon | reverse complement strand
TTGAGCCTGTGGGCGTCGATATTATGAGCCCGTCGGCGCGGATCTCGTCAACGAGCTCCCCGTTGAAGAATATCCGGTAATCCCTGAGCTTCGCGATTTCCGAGGTGTGTATGACCGCCTCGTTCACACAGTCATGGAGGCGCTCGGAGTTGTGGTACACCGCCATCTTCATCCTCCTGTCAACTATGTAATCGCCCCGTTCAATCCTCTCTATGGCGTCCCATATCTCATGGGGCTCTATCTCCGTCAGGAAGCCCAGAACGCCCATGTTCACCCCGAGAATCCTGCCCCGGGCCCTCTGGAGGGTGAGCAGAATGGTGCCATCCCCCCCAAGGGTTATTATCACATCCGCGTTTATATTTTCCAGGGGGACTCCCCTCGTGCCGAGATGCCTGGCTGTGTTCTCTTCCACGACTACGTCCATCCTCTCCACTATCTCCCTGGCGAGGTTCAGGCATTCCACCTTCTCAGGGTTGGCCACGAGGGCGTACTTCACGGGAACACCTCCATGAGCGAGTCGTTGCGAAGCGCAATCACGTTCTTTCTGTCTTCAAAGCTCAGGTCCATATCCAGGGGTTTGAAATTCTCATCCAGCACGATTCCCCCGGCCTCACGCACTATGAGGTACGAGGCCGCGATGTCCACTATCCTTAGTGCCCCGGACCTTCGGAAGGAGTAGTAAAATACGTCCGCTATGCCCTCGGCGACGGTTATCATCTCCAGTGATGCGCAGCCGAGATCGCGTACCCTCCTGGCTCTCCTGGCAATCTCGTAGGCGCGGTCGCTGGCGTTGGTGCCCAGGTATACAACGAAGAGGTTTGTCCTCTCCGCGCTTGCTTTGAGCCTCTCGCCGTTCCTATACGCTCCTTCGCCCCTGACAGCCCAGTACTCGTCGCCAGTGGGAATGTTCTTCACGAACCCTATCTCCACGTCGCTGAGTTTGCGCCTCGTTATCGCCAGGGAGACTGAGAAGAAAGGGATGCCATGTTCGGCGTTGTAGGAGCCGTCCACGGGATCAACCACGAGAACCCTGTCGTAGCCCCTGGAAATCCTCCCGGCCTCCTCAGTGAAAACGTCGTAGGGGAAATCGTTGTCCTCCACGAATTCCAGAATGGCTCTCTCGACCTCCACGTCCATGCGCGATGACATGTGCCCGTAGGCACCTCTGGATACCTTCTCAGCCAGGCTCCTCCCCTCATCCTTCAGTTCAAGAAACCTGAACCGCGCAACGTTTGCAATTTCCCTCAAAATCTCCAGATTGCCCATGGGTTAGGATTGACCACCACGTATTTGATTTTTTGGGTACCCTCATCTCCTCACCTTTATGTTCGTCACGATGCCTGCGAGAACCACGACGACGCCTATTATGCACATTAGGACCGTGCCCAGTTCCTTGGCCGCCAGGCTGCCGAGGTCGTCCTCGCTCATCACCACTACGGTAACGTCCACGGATTCGCTCGCTGTGTTCCTGAGCGAGATTATGTGTTTTCCGTCCTCGGTGGTGTTCAGTATCACCGTCTCGGTGCCGTTGGCGAAGCCCTGGGCCATCTTCGTCGAATGGGGAGAGTAGATGGAGTAACTCACATTACCGTCCGTCCTGAACATCAGCGCGTATGTTTTGTTTCCCCGCAGGGAAACTGTTTTATTTACCACCTGGCCCGCGTCAAGGTGCACGGAGATGCTCTTCTCCGACGTCTGGTTCACCAGCATCATGAACAGGATGGCCGCCCCCAGGATCAAAATCACGCCTATGATGTACATCCCCATGGATTTGTTCATACCGAAACATCGCCCCGTGATATTTTAATGTGTCGATTCTGTGCGCCCCTTGGAAAGTTTTTTATAATCCTCTCCAATCTCCCATCCGTGGGCCGGTAGATCAGCCCGGAAGATCGCCACATTCGCAATGTGGAGGTCGCGGGTTCAAATCCCGCCCGGTCCACTATGAAGGGGGCTTCGCCCCCTTTCAAAACCCCCAAGGAGATAAATGATGTGGGTTTTGCTTGGCGAAAAAGTAGTTTTTAGAAGGGAGGGGTTTGGAAAGGGGAACCGTAGGTGCCCCTTCCAGTGGGGCCGCCCGGATTTGAACCGGAGTCACCGGCTGTTTTGATGGAGGGAAGGGTGTTGAGAGGGAAACCGCAGGTGTCCCTCCATTCCCAAAGCCGGTAGGATAACCAAGCTACCCCACGGCCCCGGCATAGGAGGAAAAAGGGATTGGGTAAATAAGATTTTCTGCATCAGATTATCCCGAGCTTCCTCAACTTCTCCTCCGT
>WAOY01000044.1 GCA_015520985.1 DHVE2 group archaeon | reverse complement strand
TTCGCCTCCAAGATCCTGGATGAGAAGAGCGAGGAGGAGAAGCAGGCAGTTCAGCTTGGGAACCCTATAATAAAGGAGCCCCTCATCCACCTGGTGCTCGAGGCGAATGAATCCGGGATAATATACGGGATGAAGGACCTCGGCGGCGGAGGCCTCGGGAGCGTCGTGGGCGAGATGTGCCACGCCGGAGGCGTGGGGGCGGATATTCATCTCGAGAAGGTGCTCCTGAAGGAGAAGGACATGGCGCCCTGGGAGATATGGGTAAGCGAGTCCCAGGAGAGGATGCTCCTCGCAGTTAAGGAAGAGGATATCCCCAAACTGGAGGAACTTTGCAGGAAGTGGGACTTGGAGATGAGCGTTATAGGCGAGACCACGTCATCGAAGAACCTGAGGATATTCTGGCATGGTGTCAAGGTCCTCGACATGCCCCTTGAGTTCATCACCGCGGGGGTTGAGTACGAGAGGCCATTCATAGTGGAGAGGAGGGAAAAGATGCAGGAGATACCCCCAGAGCCCAAGTACCGCGAGACGTTTTTGAAGATTCTCTCCTCCTTCAACGTGGCGAGCAAGGAGTGGATAATAAGACAGTACGACCACGAAGTCCAGGGGCGCACCGTTGTGAAGCCCATGCAGGGCGTGATAGGATATGAAACCCATGGAGATGCCGCTGTAGTGAAGCCCCTCCCGGACTCCTGGAGAGGCATCGCGATAACCACTGTGGCGAATCCCCACATTGCGAAGATAGATCCCTACCAGGGCGCGCTTTACACGGTGGACGAGGCGGTTCGCAATCTCACCGCCGTTGGCGCCAGACCCCATGCGTTCTCCGATTGCCTGAACTTCGGGAACCCGGAGAGGCAGGAGATAATGGGGGAGTTCGTGGAATCCTGCCGCGGTTTAGGCGACGGAGCTCGCATACTCGGTATACCTTACGTTTCCGGAAATGTGAGCTTTTACAACGAGGCCTTCGGGAAGAACATACCCCCAACTGCGGTGCTCATGGCCGTGGGGATAATGGACGATATACGCAGAGCGGTCACCTCGGACTTCAAAGGGGAGGGAAACGGCATATTCATCGTGGGCAGGACCACCGGAGAGATGGGTGGGAGCGAGTACTACCGCTTGATAGGCGCGAGGAGCACCTACGTGCCCACGGTGGACATTCACCGCACCCGTGAGCTCTCCGAGAAGGTACTGGAGGCGATATCTCGTGGTATCGTCAGGGCATGCCACGACATTTCCCACGGAGGTCTTGCAGTGGCTCTCGCCGAGATGAGCATGGGCGGCATGCTGGGCGCGGAGGTTGACATAGGGAAGATGGAGCATCTCCGGGATGATTTCCGCCTGTTCTCGGAAAGTCCGACGAGATGGGTGTGCGAGGTGGAACCGCAGCACGAGGAGGAGTTCAAGAAGATCACGGATGGAAGGCGAATAGGTGTGGTCGGGGGCGAGAGCCTCCGGGTGAGAAGCGGGGAGCGCTGGCTGTTCAACGTGCACCTGAATACGATGCGAAATCGCTGGAGGAATGCGCTTCGGGATTACCTGGGGTGATACCATGAGGGTGGCAATACTTCAGATGGAGGGAACGAACTGCGAGGAGGAATCTTACATCGCATTCAGAGAATCCGGGTTTCAGCCGGAGTATCTGCATATTAATCTCCTGAGGGAAGGGATGCTGGAGAACTACGATGTCCTCTTCATCCCCGGCGGATTCTCCTCCGGAGATTACGTCCGTGCGGGCGCCATATTCGCCGCAAGGCTGAAATCAAAGGTCTGGAAGGATCTGAAGAATTTCGTTGAGGAGGGCAAGCCCGTAATCGGGGTGTGCAACGGGTTCCAGGTCCTGATTGAACTCGGGCTCCTCCCAGGGGTGGACGGTATAAGCGAGGTCCCCGAAGCTGCGCTGACCACGAACCTCAGCAACAGGTTTGAGTGCAGGTGGGTCTACTTGAAGAAGGTGAGGAGCACGATGTTCACATCTCAGACTAAGGATATCATAACCCTCCCGGTGGCCCATGCCGAGGGCAGGTTCGTCGCGCCGGAGAGGGTGGTTGAGAAGATGGAGGACCAGGGACAGGTGGTGTTCCGCTACGTTGCTCCAGACGGTTCCAAGCCCGGATACCCATGGAACCCCAATGGATCGGTGAACGACATCGCGGCGGTGGTGAATTCCTATGGCAACGTCCTTGGGATTATGCCCCATCCCGAGCGCGCCTTCTTCTGGTACCAGCATCCCGACTGGACGCGGAACCCGAGAAAGGAGGGAGACGGGAGAAGCATCTTCGAATCCCTAGCGAGATGGCTGAAAATGCGTAAGTACTAGGCAATTCCAGCGATCTTATCTTCGGGGGTAATTGAAGCAAAAAATAGATAAGCTTTTATTCGTATGGTTAGGTCAGGGGGCGGAGGAAAATGGGCATAATGTTCGGGATAATCTTCAGTTTGATAGGGGCGGCGATATTCTACTCCCTGGCCGCGTATATATTTACCCGTGAGAACCGTGATATTTCGCACTATCTATTCTTTGCTATGCTGGTGCTTGCCGGCACATCTGAGTTTTTGGCGTTTCTGGAGTTCTCCGGCAGTCCTCAGAGGGCATATTTTCTCTTGAAATTTGATCTTAGCTGTCTCGCATTCGCGTCTTATTTCCTCCTTATTTTCTCGGATTACTTCAGGGAGGGGGTGAACATCAAGTTTATCGTGGGGACTCTTTTTCCAACAGTAGCCGTGGTCATTATGGTTTTCACTGTGATGATACAGGGCATAGAGATGGGTCCCTACGGTTGGGCAGGAGTTTATCACGAGACGTATCACCTGATCTATTCGCTGTACGGGCTATCTTATTTGATAGCTTCCCTCGCGATTTTCTATTACGTTTACAGGACTGTGGATAACACCGTTTTGAAGAAAAAGCTGAGGATATTCATCGCCGCCGTGTCAATCGTAATACTGGGGAGCTTAATAAATGCGGTTGCCCTCATAACCGTTGGTAGAATCTTCCCCATTATGGAGACTTCAGTTATGGTCTTCGGTGTTATGGCCACTCTCGCGTTTCGCGATTGATCACAGTCCCAGTAATTTTCTCGCCTCCGGGGTCATCATATCCGGGCTCCAGGGCGGGTCGAAGGATAACTCGATGTCCACGTCTTCAACGCCGGGTATCTCCTTCACCTTCTGGTAAACATCCGCCACGATAGCGTTTGCGAGGGGGCACATCGGAGTGGTGAGGGTCATCTTGATGTAGACCTTCTTCCCGTCTATGATCTTCAGTTCGTAGATGAGCCCGAGGTCTATAACGCTCAGCCCGAATTCCGGGTCCACCACGGTTTTGAGAACTCTGCGGACCTCGTCCTCTGTGACCATGGGTGGGGTAATTGCGGGGTTGTTATTAAGGGTATGGGTAATCTTTATATGCGGGTTGTTATTCCACAATGTGGTTCCTATGGTTCAGGTAAGGTGGTGTGAGAAGCACGGGCCGTTCCGTGGAGATCGCTGCCCTATATGCGGGGAAGAGGGAAAGTTCATGCTCAACGACTGGGAGCTGACTGCGATAAGCAGGATGCTCGCGGGCATACTCAGGCATTTCCCCGAGAAGTTCGGGGTGCGCCTTGACGAGCACGGATGGGCCAACATTTACGACATAGTGAAGGGGATAAAGAGGAGACACCGCAGGTTCCGCTGGTTGAAGGTCAAGCACATCGAGGCCATCGTGCTCACCGATGACAAGGGCAGATACCAGCTTGATATGGAGAACAAGAGGATCCGTGCCACCTACGGGCACTCCATAAAGGTGGACCTGAGCGATCTGCCGACGGAGGGCGTGCCCGATATCCTGTATTATCCCACCACGGAGGAGGAGCTCGAGTTCATACAGGAGATGGGCCTAAAGCCCGGCGACAGGAAGTGGGTTCACCTGAGCAAGAATTATGAGGATGCTTACATCGCCGGTAGGCACAGGGTGGACGATCCCATCATACTTGAGATAGACGCAAGGAGGGCGATGGAAGACGGTTACACCATCTACGTGGCCTCTCCCAAAGTATACATAGCCAGTGAAATTCCACCAGAGTACATCAAGGTGGCTGAGAAGCGCGAGGTTGAGGTCCCTCCCGAGGAACTGGAGAAGATAGAGGAGGAGAAGCGGAGGAGGGAGAAGAAGCTGGAGAGGGAGCGGGAGAGGATGAAGAGGCTCGGAAAGGGCGAGGAGTGAGAAAAGGTTAATATTTTCCAACGCAATTTCCCCTCGGTGATTCGGTTGAATGTGGATGAAGAATTCTCCGCGATAGCGAAGAGCCTAAAGGCGTCTGAGATCAGGGAACTTCTCAAGTTAACCCAGCAGCCTGATATCATATCCTTTGCGGGCGGTTTGCCCAACCCGGAATCCTTTCCCGTTGGGAAGATAAAGGAGATACTCGATGATCTCCTGGAGCGTGAAGGTCCAAGGGTGCTCCAGTATGGATCCACCGAGGGTGTTAACAGGTTCCGTGACGTCCTAGTTAAATTCATGGCGGAGAGGTACGGGGTGCATATCGGCAGGGATAACATCCTTATTACGGCGGGGTCACAGCAGGCACTGTACCTGCTTGCCAAGATCTTTATCGACCCTGGTGATTTTGTGGTCGTGGAGGCGCCCACGTACATAGGTATCCTCACAGCTTTCCAGTCATACAGGCCCAGATACGTTACCGTGGAGATGGATGACGAGGGGATGAACACACACCTGCTCGAGGAAACTCTGAGGGATATGGTGAAGGATGGACGCAAGCCGAAGCTCATATACACCATACCCACCTTCCAGAATCCCGCGGGGGTGACCATGAACCTGGAGAGGAGGAAACACGTCCTCGAACTCGCGGAGGAGTACGATGTCCTTGTCCTTGAGGATGACCCCTACGGGGAACTGCGCTACTCGGGTGAGAAACTACCTCTCCTAAAATCGCTGGATAAGAACGGGTACGTCATTTACATGGGGACTTTCTCAAAGATACTCTCCCCCGGATTCCGGCTCGCGCACATGGTGGCGGATGAGGAGATAATACACAAAGCCGTCCTGGCGAAGCAGGGCATCGATCTATGCACCAATACCGTTGGGCAGTTCGTGGCAAGCGAGTACATATCGCGCGGTTACCTGGACGAGCACATACCCAACATCATTCGACTTTACAAGAGGAAGAGGGATCTGATGCTGGACATGCTCGATGACCACTTCCCCGATGGGGTGAAGTGGACGAGGCCTGACGGGGGTATGTTCCTGTGGGTGACCCTTCCTCCAGGGGTTGACGCGGAGAAGATGTTCATACGCGCCGTGGAGAACAAGGTGGCTTACGTCATAGGCTCCGCGTTCTTCCCGGACAGGGACCACAAGAACACCATGCGCCTGAACTTCACATACCCCACGGATGAGCAGATAAAGGTTGGGGTGGAGAGGCTCGCAAAGGTGATAAAGGAAGAAATCTCCTAACTCTTCACCACTTTTTCCAGGAGGTCAATGGCGTTCTTCACGTCGGCCATGTGTACCATTTCCACTGGGCTGTGGGTGTATTTCACGGGTATGCATATGGGCAGTGCAGGGGTTCCGTGCTCGAAGACCGTGGCGGCGTCAGTCGTGCCCCCGGTTATGGCTTCCTGCACAGGTATGCCGTTTTCCTTCGCTATCCTCTTAACCTTCTCCCTGAGGTTCTGGGGTGCCACACCCTTCCTGTCCACGAGCCTTATTGCTGGCCCTTCCCCTATTCGGGCCGTGCTGAGGTGGAACGCCACCCCTGGCATAAGCCCTGTGGTCATGGTGTCCACCGCATACACCTCGTCGAACCTCTCGGAATCGCTCAGGGCGCTGGCCCCCCTCAGCCCTGTCTCCTCCTGCACGGTCCATATGAAATGCACCTCGCTGCCGAGGTCCTCATCGCTCAGACGCTCCAGGAGGGCGTAGAGTATAGCGCAGCCGATCCTGTCATCCAGTGCCCGGGTAACTATGTAGTTTCCCATAACCACGAAGTCCTTCTTCCACCGGGCAGGGAGCATCTCCCGAATTCCGATGGCCAGGGCCTCATCCCTGCTCTTCGCCCCAACGTCTATCACGAGTTCCTTCCACGTTGGCACCTTGTTCCTGTCCTCGGAGGTGCTGAGATGCGGGGGTATGAGGCCGATCACTCCGTATCTCACACCATCGTCTGTGAATATTTCCACGACTCTACCGTAGAGCATCCTGCTGTCCACGCCGCCTATCGGGGCAAAGTGCACGTAGCCATCCTTGTTGACATGTGTGGTTACCAGCCCTATTTCGTCCATATGGGCGATTATGGCTATCTTCTTCTCACCCTTGCCTATTTTCACGTGAACGTTTCCGACGGGGTCAACCCACGGTCCGTAATCTTTCAACTTGTCCACAAGATACCTCCTGAATGGCTCCTCAAAACCGCTCACACCCGGAACCATAACCATTTCCCTGATCAAATCTTCAAGGTTCATTTTCACCACCGTGCAAGTGTATGTCCGGAGAGCATATAACCTTTTTCAATTCCTCTATCGCCTCTCCATTTTCCACGCGGCCGCTGGCGAAGTTGCCCCGGGTACCACCTTTCCAGCCGTAATCCCGCAGCACCTCTATGATCTTGTCCATGGTGCCGAGTTTCTCAGAAATGGCTATGGAGATTGCCCCGCTCTCCTCCATGTAAATCGCCACTCCCTGGTTATTGCGTGTCCACTCAAGCATCCTCTTAACTATCGCCTTCCTGTCCCCTGCAGGGATGACGAGGGTGGCTATCTTTAAACCGTTGCACTCTTCCACAGTGAACGGGATCCTTGCGCTTATCTCCCTGATCGCCCTGTAAAGCCTGTCTCTCTCCTCCTGTAGATTCGAAATGTACGCGTCAACCCTCTCCGCATCGAGGTTGTATTTCCACGTCAATCTCCTCAGGGTTTCGGAGTACCGAGCATGCGCTCTGGAGGCATCCTCGCCCACCATGAACTTCACCTCCTTGTTCTTTCCCTCTCTGAACTTCAGCACGGCAAAGTCTCCCACCTCCTTCAGGTTCGCCACGTGGACACCCTTGCATGCGGACAGATCGTGACCCTCTATCTCCACCACCCTTATTTTCTCCTCCCTTATTCTCTCCCAGTTTATCCTCAGATCCGGATATCTGTCCGCGTCTCTCCGGGATATCCAGAATGAGCGGACTGCGCGCCCCTCTTTAATGAGGGCCCTGGTTTTTCTCTCCGCGTCCAGCACGTCCTCAGCGCTCACCTCTCCCCTGAACACTATCGTTGAAATCTCCCCCAGGTCAATTTTCACCAGCCTTGCCCCGCGGTCCTGGAGAAACCTGAAGAATGCATGCTCGGCGGTGTGCATCCTCATGGTCATGTACCTGTGCTCCCAGTCCACCACCACTGTGACCTCATTCTGCTCACATTCTTCCGATAATTCGTGCCACCCGCCGCCCACGTGCCTCGCGGGAATTTTCCTTTCACCGCAGATCACGAAGCCCCGGTCCGCTGGCTGCCCTCCGCCGCCGGGGTAGAGCACGGTTCTATCGAGCAGGATTTTCCCTTCTTCCCTATCGAGAATCCTCGCATCCGTCTCCCTCAGGTACGGTTCTTCGTAGTAGAGCATGCTGGGAAAAAGAATGGGTGGGATAAAAAGATTAACCCGTCCAGAAATACTGCTCTGGAATCTTCACCGCGTAGCTCTCTCCGAATATGAAGACATCGTCCACGTATATTCCGTGCGGATCGTTCGCATGGGCTGGATCCCATGTCTGGGGCGATGAGGCATTGGTCACCACGCGGAATCTTAGGAGGATCGTGTGGCCCGCCCAGCCGCTGAGATCGCAGTTGATCCTCAGCAAGGTGCTCGCTGCGACCCAGTCGTAGTGGTCCGCATTTCCATCGTCGGGAATTCCAGCATATCCGCCATGTCCGCTGGAGCCCCAGCCTATGCGCACACCATAGGTTATAGGTTCCCATGTTATACCGTTGTCCGCGCTCACCTCCACCCTGAACGTCGCCGGCGGTAGACCCGCGGCGGGGTCCAGATTGAACCTCGTCCAGAATTCCAGCGTGGTATTCCTCGCGGAAGTGAGGTCTATCTGCTTGGTTATCAGCGAGGAATCTATGCCCTGCGGCAGGTTGCCGTTCACATTGGTATCGTTGTACACCCAGGCGTGGTACCCTGAATGGGCACCCAGCTTATCCCCATCTGCGGTGAGATTTGCGATGCGCCACAGGTCGTTTATTCCGTCCCCTATCACCTTCACCTTTACGTCGTCTATGTACCATCCCATCTCAGGATGCCATCCCCCGTTAGCCGACATTCCACCGTACTGTGCCATCACGAAGTATATTCTGATTTCCTTGAACCTGCCGATGTATGGCGATAGATCCACCTCCACATACTCCCAGTCAAAGGTCCCTCCCCCGCTCCTTCCGTTGAAGCACCAGTATGGCAAATTGCCATTTTTGTCTCTCCATATCCACGCATCCCTGTCAACTTCGTCGAATTTCAGGTTGCCCGTGTACGGCTGCTTCGGTTTTATGTATACCAGATGCTGTGAGTCCCAGACCCAGTGTATTCCATCGTCGGAACCGAGGAGGTAGAGCTCTACCTCCTCGGTTCCGACGATGGAATACACTGGGTCTGGGA
>WAOY01000043.1 GCA_015520985.1 DHVE2 group archaeon | reverse complement strand
GAGAGGCAACCACGAGGATTGCACTCGTCCCTCCGGGGGCCTCGCCGTACCCGTCGGGGACCCAGTAGTGCATCGGCACCGCCCCGCACTTCATGGCGAGGGTCACAACGATGAGGGCCATCGCGATCATGTCCAGCCGGGAGAAGCCTGTTAGAGACATCCTCTGGGCCACCATGGCCATGTTCAGCGCGTCGTACTCCCCGTAGAGTATGCCTATGGCGAAGAGCACCATGAGCGCGCCTATTGAGCTCACCACCGCGTACTTGAATGCGGCCTCCACCGCCTTTCCTTTGTTCAGGTGGTACGAGACCATCGCCGCCGAGGCCAGCGAGTTTATCTCCAGGAACACGAAGAAGTTGAAAAGATCGCCTGTGAGGGCCATCCCCATCATTCCCACGACCACGAGGAGAAGGAGGGCGAAGAACTTATCCTGGCCGCTCCTATTCCTCTCGGCACTCGCGGAGAATATGCCCACGACGAGGCCCAGGGTGGCGGATACGATTGCGGTGAAGGCGCTCATGCCGTCTATGGCGAACACTATACGGATGGGGATTCCACCGGAATCCGGCGGGATCGCCGTATTGGGCGGATTACCCCCGAACACGTACAGTATGAAGCCGTAGGTGTTCACCTGGTACACGATGAGGAGGGCAACGACTTCCGTTATCGCCAGGATTGCGAGGACCCAGGCGATCATCGCCCTCCTGCCGGCGCGGTGTATGAGGGGTGTGACGAATGCTCCGAGAAGAGGTATCGCTATTGCGAGGGCCGGCGAATTCTCCAGTATGAAATCCACAGGGCTCATTCTCTCAACCTCCTTGCCTTTCTGGTGTCGAGGGTTCCGTAGTAGCGGTATATCAGGATGCAGAAGGAGAGGAGCATGGCGGTCGTAGCGACGCCAATAACTATGGAGGTGAGCGTCAGGGCCTGGGGCGTGGGGAGAACCATGTCCGTGCTGGGGGCGTTGGTGTATATCGGTGCCACGCCACCTTTTACGTACCCCAGCGATACGAGGAAGAGGTTAACGGCGCTCTCCACAAGGTCCAGGCCGATGACCACCTTTATGAGGTTCCTCCTGAACACCATGGCGTACAGGCCGAACATTATAACGATCACGACTGTTATGAACGGCAGGTTGAAGATCATTCGCTCACCTCCCTTCCGTAGGCCATCATGTAGAGGATTATCGCCCCCAGTCCCCCGAGGACCTCTATACCGACTGCGAGGTTCATTATGGGCAGTGTGCCAGCGGTGTTCAGGTACCCAGGATTTATCCCGTAGGGTATGCTCTCTCCAAATATTAGGCCGGAATTGGCCAGGAAGTTGTAGAAGAAGGAAGTCCCGATCCCAATGAATGCGGTGATTATGAAGCACAGCAGCCCGATCCCCTCCGCGGCGGTGAGGTGCGTCTTCTTTATCCACCTCTTTATCTTCTCGTAGCCGTAGGCAACCACCACCAGAGCTATGCCCGTGGCTATGACCGCTCCACCCTGGAAGCCCCCTCCAGGGGTGAGGTGCCCGTGCATCACGATGTAGAAGCCGAATATCAGTATGAGCGGGTACAGGAAGTTGGCCTGAGTCCTGACTATCTTACTCATCATCCTCATCACCCCTGAGCATGCGCAATCCGAGCCCCACTCCGAGCACCGCGGTGAAGAGCACCGTCGCCTCTCCGAGGGTATCGAAACCCCTGTAATCGAACACTATGCTCGTCACAACGTTGTTGCTCGCCGTTTGATTCTGGGCGTTGTGGATGAAGTAGTCGTCCATGTCTGTGAACCTGGGGTGCCCGAAATTCAACCCTTCTCCGCTGTACCCGAAATCCGCCGGGTTCAGGGCTATGTACATGAAGAAGGAGAGCAGGATAGCGAATACCGCAATCATAGCGATGTTCCTCATTCTTCCACCTCCCATCTTGCGGTCTTTTTGACGGCGATCACGAATATCGCCGTGGTCAGCCCGGCGCCTATGCCTGCCTCCGCAATTGCCACGTCCGGGGCCTGAAGGATGTAGAATTCCAGGGAGAGGAGGAAGGAAAAGACACCCAGCACGACTGCGGCGGCCAGGAGATCACGCAGTTTAACTGCCAGGTACGCCGTCACAATCAGACCCGCGAGGATCAGCACGTGAATTATGTCCTCTATCATTTTCCCACCTCCTCCAGGCGGTCAACCACGGCGACCTTCGGCTTGACCCCGCTGCGGTGTGCCGCGCGGGCGATGGCGTGCGCGCCCACGGGATTCGTTAGGAGAAGGCACATTATCGCTATGATCGTGTGCACCCCCATGCTCAGCCCAGCCGTGTACTGAACGGCGAGGTACTTCCAGAAGGAGAGGACCACCACAGCCAGGGAAGTGAATATGGAGCCGAAGGTGGTGGCCTTCGTCGCCGCATGAAGTCTCGTGTACACGTCGGGGAAGCGGAGTAATCCGATGACGCCGAGGGTGTTGAAGGTGAGCCCGATCCCCAGGAATATCCAGATGACGTAGTCAACGAGCATTTCAGATCCCCCCTTCCATGTACCTTGCTATGTATAGCGTGGCCACGAAGGACAGGAGCGCGTAAACGATCGCGATGTCCACGTATATCGCCTCGCTGTAGACGACGCTGAGGATTATCATCACCGCGACCATCAGGGTGTTTATGGTGTCGAGGGCAACAACCCGGTCAGCCAGGGTGGGCCCCGCGACTACCCGCGCAATCGCCAGGAGGATTAGGATCACGAACACCAGCGAGGCGAGGAGCCACACGTCAATCATTCCGCAACCCTCCTTGCCCACTTCGGGAAAGAGCTGCACACCTTCTCTATGGGCGCCACCGCCATCTTCTCGTCCCCCTCCGGGATGTTGATCCAGTGCACGTAGAGGTTGTTCTCCTCATCGACGTCCACGCTAAGCGTGCCCGGAGTGAGCGTGATTGAGTTCGCAAGGAAGGTCACGCCGAAGTCCGTCTTCAAGTCTGGATCTATTTTCACGATGCCAGGTCTTATCTTTCCGGTTATCACCCTGTATGCAACGTCCAGGTTCGCCCTGGCCATCGCGATAAAGAAAGGGCCGATGAGGTAAGCTATGAACAGAAGCCATCGGATTGGGTTGAGCATCCTGTAGTTGCGGGACCTGCATAGATAGTTCCTGGAGATTGCACCCACCAGAACGCTCAGAAATATGCCGGCTACTATCTCCTCCATGCTCCAGAGACCTAGGATGTCTCCTGAGCCGGCCGTTAATGCGAGATACGCAACGAATGCGAACATAGTCGTCACGATGAATGCCAGCATTCTATCACCAATTTAGATAATGTGAAAAATGAATATATAGTTTTCGTTTCGAAAAGTCAAACAATCGTCAAATTAAAACGAATTTCGTCTAAAATGTACGGCTCGGTGATAACATGCGCCACGAAGTGGATGAAAAACGAAGAAATCGCTCAATGCTGCTGAGTTTGCGGGGAAAAATTGATGGGGGTGGTTCGGATTTAAAGCCATCTTCTAATTTAATAGTGTTTGCATTATTTTGCAGATGCTAGTAATGCCCTGGGGTTATCCATTAAAAACTCTTCCGCTCATATTGAAAGTCATATGTACAACGTACGCGGGAAGCAGAGAGCCGCTTACTGCCCTGAGGTATCCTGCGAGAAAACCTAGAATAAACGCGGAAAAAAGTATAATGGCTATAAATTTTGGAGACGATCCTTTAAATGGCGCCAGGTGCACGAGGGCAAATGGTAGTGCGGGAATAACCGTTGCAGACCATACTCCCCATGCCAGTAACGGGGTTTCAAGCACGCCTCTAAACAGCATTTCTTCTCCGATGGGCGCCAGTACAAGTGCGATGGCAATGAATTTCAGAATTCCCAACTGACTTATATCCACAGGTATATTCACCTTTTCCCTACTCCCAACTTTGGAGGTTATGTATGCGAGAGGTAGCGCAATTAGTAAAGCAACTGCGAATCCCACCACGGTATAAAAGATTTCGAAGCGAACGCCGAAATACTTTAATCCGCCAAAGAAAATGAAAACTTCAACGCTTGTGATTATGAATACCAACTGCGTGACAACTCCTCCCATCATCTCTTTTTTCTTTTCAAAGCGAGATCCGATCATGCCTCCGG
>WAOY01000042.1 GCA_015520985.1 DHVE2 group archaeon | reverse complement strand
CACTGTAGCGGTGCTTGTCTATGCTTCTTGGAAGAGAAAGGGAGATTGAGGCCCTGGAGAGAAACTACGCCCTCGTGCAGGGTGGCTCGGGCAGGATAGTTCTGGTAAGGGGAGAGGCGGGGATAGGCAAGACAACCCTGGTTGATGAGTTCCTCAGTGAAAAGGACTGCACCGTGCTGAGGGGAACATGCTCCCCCATTCTCACTCCGCCCCTCCACCCGTTCAGGGAGGCCCTGAAAGCGAGGAATCTGGATCATCTCCTGGGGGTACCCAGGAGCCCCAGGATACTCATGCTCTACGCCGTACACGACACCGGGCTCCTGCTGGCGAAGGTGGAGAGGCAGGAATTCAGCATTGACCCGGACATATTCACCTCCATGCTCACAGCCGTCTCCATGTTCGTTAAGGACTCGATAGGGAATATCGGTGAGGGTGGCGAATACCTGGAGGAACTGAGGTACGGGGATTACAACCTGGTGATACGCAAGGGTTCCTCCATAATGCTCGTTGCCATACTGGAGGGGAAGAGCAACGAGTTTCTCTACGGAGATCTTGAAAGGGCCGTGGGGGAGATAGAGGATAATTTCGGCCCCACCCTGAGTAACTGGAGCGGAAATATGGAGGAGGTAAAGGGAATAGGGGACATACTCCGGGGGATAATAGAATCAGGGAAGTACGAGGGGCAGATCGTGGAGGAGGGGCAGAACTGGAACTTCGAGAACGTGCGCCTAGGTCTGGGAAGACTCGGGAGGGAGAGGCCAGTTTGCGTGTTCATCGACGACATACAGTGGGCCGACGAGGCCACCATATCCCTGCTCCACTACCTGGCTCGCAGCGATGAGGACAGGATCTTCGTGATCGCCACCTACCGCAGCGAGGAGAAAAACGAGGCCATTGAGAACCTGGAGGACGCGGTGATACGGGAAGGTGTAGGGGAAATAATACCTCTGGAGCCCCTCCGCAGGGACGACGTGCTGGGTATTCTTGAGGGGATGTTCGAGGGAGAAGTGGACATAGACCTGCTAAACTACGTGTACGATGTATCCGAAGGGATACCCCTGAACGTGATCGTCGTTGCCGAGATGCTGCTTGAGGAGAACCTCCTTGAGATGAAGGACGGGAGGCTGAGCATAACCGGTGGAGTGGAAGAACTTCCGGAGGTGATGAGGAGCATCATAGCCCGTAGAATCAGGAGCCTGGACGATGATGCCCGGGAGGTGCTGGAATTTGCCGCGGTACTTGGCTCCGGGTTCACAGCCAAACTCCTGGCCTGCGGCTTGGAGATGAAGAGGGTGAAGGTCATAAGAATCCTCAGGGGACTGAGCGCCAGGGGATTGATAAGAAGGGGTGAGAGGGGCTACGAGTTCCACCACGACTACATGCGGGACGTGATATACGGGGAAATAGACGAGGAGATGAAAGAGGAGTACCACAGCCTAGCAGCTGAGTGCATAGAGGATGTGGACATCCCAGATGAGGTCAGGGTCACCATCCTCGCCGACCATTACTATCGTGCAGGGAAGTGCCACGAGGCGCTGGAGTACTCCGGAAGGGCGCTGGAAATCCTCATGGCCAGCGGATCACCGAGGGAAGCCCTCAAGCTGGCAGAGAGGATCATTGAATGCTCCAAGAAGATCGGCGATTACGAGAAAGTGAGGGATATGCTAATAACCATGGGCGACATACAGGCGCAGTACGGCGAAATCGCAAAGGCGGTGGAGTCCTACCGGAGGAGCCTGGAGATAGAGGAGACGTACCTGGCACGGGTTCGTCTGGGGACTGCCCTGCTGAAACTGGGCAGGTACGACGAGGCCGAGGAGGAATTCAGGAGGGCCGAAGGTATCGCTCCGGAGAGGGAGGAGGTGCTCATAAACCTGGCCAACGTCGAGATGAAGAGGGGAAACATGGACAGGGCCGAGGAACTCCTGAAGGAGTACGTGGAGTGGGCCAGGGATAAGCCCAGGGAGCTAATGAACGGGTACAAGGCCCTGGGTGTGCTTTACAGCATGTCATCCCGCCTAGACGAGGCCATGGAATACCTGGAACTGGCACTTGAGGAGGCAAGGAAACTGGAGGACAGACGTGCCATGGCGGACGTGCTTCACAACATCGGCGTTGTCCACTACCTCCGGGGCGAGGTGAACAGGGCCCTGGACACAGTGGCGCAGGTGGTGGCCATCAGGGAGAGCATGGCGGACCTGGACGGTTACCTCAAGGCGGCAAACCTCCTGGGTCTGATACACTGGAAGAGGGGAGACATAAGGAACTCGGAAAAATACTTCAACCTATCATCCAAGTATGCCCGGCTCATGGGGCGCAGGGATGCGCTGGCCAGCGCCCTGCTGAACATGGGGATGATGAAGTACTACTTGAGGGACGGTGACTCTTCCTCGTACCTTGAGAAGGCCCTTGCCATATACCGCGAGCTCGGTTCCGGGATGTGGATCGCCGAATCTCTTCTATACCTGGCGTCGGCCCTGCTGGAGTCCGGGGACACATCCCGTGCGAGAGATCTCGTGGCTGAGGCAAAGGCCATCGCGAAGTCGCTTGAGATGGAAAATTACGGGCTCTGGGCCCGGATACTGGAACTCCGGATAGATGGGGATGCGAAGTCCCTTGAGAAGTTCGCCAATGGATTGAAGGATCATGCGCTAAGGGGAATCGCGTACCAGCACCTGTGGAGAATGACCGGAAAGGAAAAGCACAGGGAGAGGGCAATTGAAGAGTTCAGGGAGGCTGGGTTCGAAGGTGCGATCGTATTCTTCCGCTAGTTACGGCCAGTTACCGCTGCAGCATCTCCCGTATAAGAGACTCCTTCAATTTCAGGAGCTTTATCCTCCGCAGTTCTATTGCACGTATCTCATCCTCTATGCGTTTCAGGGCCTCGCCCACATCCATTCCCCTGAACTCCTCGGCGAGGTCCCCGATGTCAACATCTTCCAGGTCATATTCCCTTATATCGAATATCCCCGGGGCGAAATCAACAAAAAGGGAAAAGGTTTTGGAAATCCTGTACATCTTCCTGGGTGCTCCCTTGCTGCTCCGCTTTTCACCTGCCTTTTCAATTATCTTCTGCTTCTCCAGCACGTCAAGGTGCTTCATCACCGCCTGCTGCGATGTACGCAGCTCCTTAGCCATGCGGAGGGCGTACTGTTCGCCCTCCACCAGCATCCGGAGGATCTCGCGCCTCGTGTGGTTCTCTATGGCCCGAAGTATCGCATCGATATCCTCGGCGCTCATAGGCATCATTCTATCTTGATCCTCCTGCCCTTCTTCTCCTTGGGCTTCTCCCTCTCGAACACCACGTCCAGTATGCCGTTCTTGTACGTGGCCTTGACCTTGTTGGGCTTGACCTTCGCCGGGAGCACGACCTCCTTGTAGTACTTCCTGTCGGGGCTGTCCACCTTTATCACCAGGGTCTGGTTATCGTCGCTGAGATTCAAATCGATGTCGTCCTTGCTCACCCCTGGCAGCTCCGCGGTAACGCTGATGGTCTTGTCGTCCTCCATCACATCCACCAGGGGCTCGCGGTACTCGGCCATGTCCTCGGATACGCCGGGTATCCTACGCGGCACGTTGCCAAACTCCTGTATCTGCGGCTTGCCATCGGGGCCAATGCGCATGCTGAAGCCGTAAACGTAAGGACCGCGAATCTCACCGCGACCGAACTCCCTCATTATCCTGTTGATCCACTCCTCCATCCTGCGGAACTCGCGCTCTATGTCGAAACCGAAGAAGTCGTCTCCCCAGGGATCGAAGAAGTCGTCCCTCCACTCGTCATCGCGGTTCTTCCTGTCCTTTCCTCTCCTTATCACCATTTTTATCACCTCCAGTTATCAACTTTTTGTTGACATTAATACGTATGCGAAATGGTATTTAAATTTTTTGCATAAAGTTTAAATACGGCGAAAACAATAGGAAAAATGCAGAAAGGCATCCCATCCCTTCTGGCATACCTCTTTTATTTTTTCATTCAAGGTTGCACGGTGGTGCAAATTATTTATAACGTGGCGGGATAACCCAAGTATGGACACAAACCTCGCCTTCCTTACGATCATGGCATCCATCGCGATAATCATCGCGCTCCCCAGGTTCAAGGTGAATATAGCAGTTGCGATCCTCATCGGTGCCCTTTTTCTACTCGTGTCCTTGGGAGCAAACTGGAGCATGGTGCTGGGAGACCTGCTCTCCTGGGGCTTCTGGAGGATAATATTAATCGTGTTCCTCTCACTCCTCATAGTGGCGCTCATGGAGAAGACGGGGTACCTCGGGATGATGGTAAAATCCGTCAAGGGCAT
>WAOY01000041.1 GCA_015520985.1 DHVE2 group archaeon | reverse complement strand
CTCCTAACCCTTCCGCGGGGTTCCTCCTCTTCGAATATCTCGGCGGTGAAGCGGTAAAACTTGGTGTACTCGTCCAGCCAGCAGTCCATGGGCAATCCCGCCTTCCAGCAGGTCTGCTCGAGGAACTCACGCACATCCCAGCCCCACTCCACAGGCACCTGTGGTAGAAGAAGACCCCTGTAGAACCCGCGCTCAGCGATGAGCCCGTGCTTTCCAATTTCCACCTCCTTGAGGAGGTGCTTCCTCTTCTTCACCTTTATCTCCTCAGGCGGTGTGAGCAGGGATACCTCGAAGATCACGTGATCCAGCTCCTCCCTTCGCATCGGTGGGAACCTCGGGTCCTCGGTGGCAGCGGCGATGGCCGATTTCACCAGTGCCTCCTTCAGAGGGAATATGGGCTCGGGGTACCCTATGCATCCCCTGAGCTCCCTTGAGGGATAGCGGGAAATGGTTGTGAATACCCCGGATTTCCGGTCGAATTTCGGCGGGAACACGAGCTCGGGCACTTTTCCATTGGTGAGGTACTCCTCCACCACCCTCCTCGCCGCTCTAACTGCGATTTCTCCTTCCTCGTCCGTGTACGCGTGCATATCACACACCCCTTTTCTCACCCCATATCATCTTGTGTAGTTGAGGCAGAACTCTTACATTAACTTTATCCTCAATAACCCGTGAGATGAGCCAGGTGATGTCCTTTCCCCAGACAGGCTGGAACACCACCTCGCTCTTTATGTCGTACTTCTCCAGAATACCCAAGGCATATCTGTAATCCTCCTCGTCCGCGATGACGAACTTGACAAAATCCTTCTCGCCCAGGTATTCAAGGTTTTCGAAACGCATCGCCCGGTGCATCCCAGAGGATGGTGTCTTTATATCAAGGGATATAACGATATTTTCCTCTGTGGGTACCTCGTCGATGAGTATGGAGCCGTTGGTCTCAATCAGAATATTGTGATTCTCCATCAGCCTGTATATAAGCTTGTAAACATCCTTCTGGAGCAGGGGCTCGCCGCCCGTTAAGCATACCCATTTCAGTCCGGATTTATCCGCTTCCCTCACAATTTCCTCTATCTCCATGTCCTTGCCCTCGTAGAAGGCGTACTGGGTGTCGCACCACTTGCACCGGAGATTGCAGCCGGTGAGGCGGATGAAGAACATGGGCACTCCTATGTAAATGCCTTCGCCCTGTATTGATGGGAACATCTCGTTTACCTTGAGCATATGCGCCCATGGTGACAGAGGATATATACCTTTGTTCCCCCTTGGGGTCAACAATACTTAGTGCGGGATCCCGAGAATACCCTACGGATATTGCTCTCCCGTCTCGATGGGCACGGCATCGCTATGATTTCCTGAAAAAGGGCCTTTGTGCCTTGAAGGAGGGGGTTTGAAGGGGGAACCCTGGCTCCTCTTCTGGGGGTTTTGAAAGGGGGCGAAGCCCCCTTCATAGTGCGGGTGCCGGGATTTGAACCCGGGGCAAAGCCGTGGCAGGGCTTCGTGTTACCAGGCTACACCACACCCGCATCCACAGGCATTTGCGAGGGGGAATAAATGTTTTGATATTTAAGGTTTTAGCGCCTCTTCAATCAGCGCCTTCACGTGCACCCTGGCGGAGTCGATCACGGGGATCTTCGTGTCCCCCTCCTTGAGCGCAAGGGGCAGCTCGGTGCATCCCAGTATCGCGGCGTCCAGCTTCCCCGAGTAGCTATTCACCAGGTTAACGAGGTATCCCTTGCTCCGCAGGTTTCCGAAGGCCAGTTCCTCGAAGATTATGCGGTTCACCTCTTCGATATCCCTCTCCCCAGGAACCAGCGCGGTTACGCCGTGCTTTTTTAGGCCATTCAGATAGAACTCGGAGGTCATGGTTATCTTGGTGCCCAGGAGGAGGAGCCTCATGAAACCGCGCCTCTTAGCCTCTTCTGCAACTGCATCAATAATGCTAACCATCCTGGCTTTAGTTTCCCACTGCAGTTCGTCGAATATTATGTGGGGAGTGTTCGCCGTGAGCCCAATCACCTCAGCACCTGAACTTTCCAGCGCGCGGATCCCCTCCATGATGTACTTTTTCTTCTCCTTCCAGTCGGGCAACTCGCGGAATTTCTTGAAGTTGAGGGAGAATATCACGACCTCAGGGTAGAAGTTCTTCTCAAATCTGCTGCGCGATTCCTCAATTATGCTGCGGTAGTAGTACAGCGTGGATTCCGGCGTGGTGCCCCCTATGAGACCTATGCGCTTCATAAGGGTGGATACGCGCAAAGGAGTTAAACTTTCGCCAGGGGAGGAGATTTAAATAACTCCGCACATTTGTTGCTTTATGACCGGGGACATAAGGAAGGAAATAGAGCGCCTGGGGTACCGCGTGGTTTACAAGCCCCACACCGTGATGAAGGATTACAACGCCACTTACAACGTGATTTACGGGGGAAAGAGGATCACCAATCCCGCGGGAATAAAACTGAATATCCCCACCAACGAGATATGGATCTCGGAGAAATGGAGGAAGTACGAGAAATACGTCCTGTTCCACGAATTCCAAGAGATTAAGTTCAGGGCGATGGGATATGGTATCGACGAAGCGCATTACCTTGCGGAGATGGAGTGCATAAAGAGATTCCGGGATGATCCGCAGTGGAGGGAATTCGTGGTGGAACTGCACATAAGCGACGTGGAGAACATCGCCTCGGAGATCGCGGGGAAAAATTGAAATGGGGAAATTGCGGTGGTTTGTCTCAAGCGCCCCAAGGCGAGGAGGTGCAGCAGCAGTGAAGGTGATATTCCACAGGGACCCGCATCCCAAAGATATCTCCCTACATTATCTAATTGGAGGATGTATATTTCTTTTTGCATCAATTGTAGCCATCATTTTTAGGGATGAAAGTTCGAATAGACATATTTTGTGCACATCCATAATATTATTGTTATTCTTGAGTACTTTTTTTATCGTATGGGGATCCGCGCACCTGTATGCTGCTAAGAAGGGGAGAAATTTCCCCCTCTGGGGCTACGCCGTCAGAAAGATTCTGAGGTCAATGTACACCGAGAAGGGGCTGAAGAACCCGATGCTGGTGCTCCCGTACATCGACAGGAACGGAGAGAAGTACGTGAACTTCTGGTTCAGCATACGCTTTCCCCTGCACCTGTTCCCGATTGAGATTATGGTGAAGTACGACAACCTGCCCAAGGTTGGCAAACTCATGGATGAAATAGCCAGTTTGATAGCCGAGGGGAAGGTTGAAAGGATAGAGTACGAAAAGGACGAAAACTACGTGCCGAAGGGCATAAAAATCGTACTGAAAGATGGCACCGTAAGGGAATACAAAGATGAAGTTGCCCAGGACCTGGTGTTCTTTATGTCAATGAAGCGGATGAAATACGACAAAGTCGCGAAGCAGCTGAGGGAAACAGGGGAGATGGTTCAGAAGGTTTAAATAGATG
>WAOY01000040.1 GCA_015520985.1 DHVE2 group archaeon | reverse complement strand
TAACCGGGAGGAGCAGTGAGCTGAATCTCCTTGAAGTTTACGAGAGAATCGCGGATGGCTTCCCATGCACATACGGTGGGCACATCAACGCAGCGGGCATGCGGTGCAGGGGGGACGCGGAAGCCATCCTGAACGCTCTGATGATGGAAGCGGAAAGGATGCTATGAGAAGACTATTTTAGCGTCCAGAACCACCGCATCCTCTTCGCTCAGCAGCACCGGGTTAAGGTCCATGCCCTCGATCTCTGGATTTTCTTCCACGATAGCGGATACCTTCAGGAGTAGGTCAATGAGGGCCTCCCGGTTGACCTTCTTACCTCGGTACCCCTCGAGGATCTTCCTGCCTTTTATATCCTGGAGCATGTGCTCCGCATCCCCGCGGGTTATAGGGATGACGCGGAAGGTAACATCGCGGTATATCTCGGTGTATATGCCCCCCAGGCCGAACATGATGGCATGTCCGAAGGATGGGTCCTTGGTTACCCCTACTATCACCTCCACGTTGCCGCGGAGCATCTCCTCGAAGAGCACGGGCGTCCCGAATATTCCGTTTATGCGGTTGAAGGCATCCCTCGCCTCCTCAGGTGAACCTACGTTCAGGATCACTCCGCCCACGTCGCTCTTGTGCAGTATCTCTTCGCTGAGAACCTTGGCAACGAGGGGATATCGAAGATCCATCCTCTCAATATCCGCCTCTTCGCGGGCCACGAATCCCCGCGGCACAGATATACCGTATCTCGCCAGGAATTTTTTCGCCTCGTACTCGTTCATTCTCCCAGCCTCCTCAAAATCTCGCCTCGATCGCGGAGCACCCTCAGGGCCTTCACGGCGCGCTCGATGCTAGGATATGCGGGAACCTTATTCTCCTCGAATCTAGCCAACATTCTCATTGCGAACTCGCTTCCTATGGTGCCCACGACTATGGGCTTATCCCCCTCCCTGTGCCATCTGGTTATTATATCCACGAGTCTTTCGCTTATGAGGGGTGTCTGAAATAGCGCGTAAACCAGGATCGCATCCACGTTCGGGTCCGAGTTCAATGCCTCGAGTACTCCGTCGTAGTCCTCGTCGCTGGCCTGCGCAGTCATGTCCACCGGGTTCTCCACGGAGGCGAAGGGTACCACTTCCTCCTTTATCCTCCTCTTGGTCTCCTCGCTCAGCTCTGCCATTTTCATCCCTATGCCCCGCTCCTGGCTCTCAATGTAATCCGTCGTGACCACCCCGACGCCTCCCGCTGAGGTCACCACCGCGACCCTATCCCCATGTATCGGCTTCCCGTACGCAAGCGCACGTGCGTAATCCACGAGCTCAACCTCGTCGTAAGCGCGGATAACTCCGCACTGCTTGAATGCTCCATCCGCCACGGCGTCGCTTCCCCCCAGGGCACCGGTGTGCAAACTCGCGGCTCGGCCGCCACGCTTCGTCCTACCAGCTTTGAGAACAACTATTGGCTTTTTCCTCGTGACTTCCCTCGCAATCCTCATGAACTCCCGCCCGTCGCGGAAGCTCTCTATGTACATTATCACCACCTTGCTCCTCTCATCGGAGCCGAAGAATTCCAGGAGTTCGTTCTCGTTCACATCAATGCGATTGCCAAGATTTATGAAGGCAGAGAAGCCAACGTTGTACATCGCAACGGAATCCATGGTGAGAAGACCCAGCGCCCCGCTCTGGGTGATGAACGCGATATCCCCGTCCCCGGGAAACCGGGAGCGTTCAGGAACAACGAGTGCGGTGTTCACCCCCGTGCTCGGGATGTATATGCCCACGGTGTTGGGCCCGATTATACGCGCGTTGTACTTCTTCGCGATTTCCAGTATCTTTTTCTCCCTCTCTTTGCCCTCCTTGCCCGTCTCTCCGAATCCGCCCGCGATGGGTATGATGAACTTCGATTTCTTCGCAACATCCTCGAATACTTTCACGGTGAGCTCCGCGGGAAGCGTTATTAC
Source organism: DHVE2 group archaeon (assembly GCA_015520985.1). GTDB lineage: Archaea > Thermoplasmatota > Thermoplasmata > Thermoplasmatales > Aciduliprofundaceae > JAADDK01. Next base: position 6,094 of record WAOY01000040.1, on the reverse strand, counting down.
GCTCAGGTCCACGGGCGGAATATCTTCCACATTCGCATAGACTTTGTACCCCAGAATCTCTCCACCCTTTGGGTTCACGGGGTAAACCTCGCCGCGGTACCCGTGAGATACGAGGTTCTTCAGCACAACATATCCTATCTTCTGCGGATTATGGGACGCGCCTATAACCGCAATGCTCCCCGGGTTTATCAGGCGATCAAACATGGGGGAGAATGGAAAAGGGAGATTAAATAACTTCGGTGCTCACTTCTTCACCTTGTAAACCACGTCGATCACGGTGCCATCTCTCCACAGGATAGCTGCCACTATGTCGTCGGTGGTCTTAGGCTCCTGCGGCTTTCCGCAGATCCTCTCGGCCTTCTTTTGCAGATCCTGGATGTCGTAGACGGGCACCTTGGAGCCACGCATCGCTTCAATTATATCGTCCCTCTTCGGATTTATCGCTATGCCATGCTCGGTGACGACTACGTCCACCACTTCGCCGGGCGTTGTCACCGTGGTGACCCTCTCCCTTATCACGGGGACGCGGTAGCGGTAAAGGGGCACGGTCACTATGGTCAGAGCGGACCCGGCGGCGACCTCCTGGTGTCCCCCAATACCATGCAAAAGAAGACCGTCACTGTGCGTGTTCACGTTCACATTGAAATCTATATCCACCTCAGTCGCGCCGAGAACTCCTACGTCCAGCATGTTAACTATGCCCCCCGATGAATAGGGGTTCCCGTACATTGCGAGGGGCGTCTCTATGTGATTCCTGTCCTCCTTGAGGGATTTAACCGCATCCAGATCGAAGGCCTGCCCGTCGAAGACCACGTCCACGAGGCCCTCGTGGAGCATCTCCACCACGTACTTCGTCACGCCCCCGTTTATGAAGGAGGCGCGGATTCCCTTCTTCCTCATCAAATCTCCCAGGAATTTCGTTACGGCGAGGGAAATCCCGCCTGCCCCCGCCTGGAAGGAGAAGCCGTCCCGCAAAGCGACGCGTTCAATGACCTCGACGGCGTACCTCGCTATCTTCAATCTCGAGGGGGAGGTGGTGATCCTCAAGGTTCCGGACATTATGCCCCGAGGATCCCCGATCTTATCCACTGGGACAACGTAATCTATCTGGTGCTGGAATATGCTTATGGGGTGCGCGGGGTAAGGCACGAGATGGTCCGTGATTGCGACGGTATGATCCGCGTGGTATGCGTCGACCATCGCATAGGCCAGGGGACCGCATGCCGAAGGGCCGTCCACGCCGTTGAGATTCCCGTAGGGATCCGCCGTCGGAGCCGCGATGAAAGCCACGTCGATGTGCACCTCCCCGCTCTCCACGGCGCGCACCCTCCCGCTGTGGGAGCGAAGCACGGCGGTCTCACGCATCGCACCATAACTAGTGGCCTCGCCCAATGGGCCGTTCATGCTCCCCTCTATCCTCCTTATGGTGCCGTCGCTGAGCATGGGGACCAGGGGCTCGTGCACGGGGAAGAGAGCCGTGGGGAAAACGCGGATATCCTTGATTCCCATCTTCCGTATGGTCTCCATCACCATGTTGACGACGAAATCCCCGTTGCGCAGGTGGTGATGAAAACTGATGGTCATCCCGTCCTCCAGGCCAACCTTCCTTATCACCTCTTCGAGGGAATTGACGACCTTGCTCCTGCCCTCGGGGGCCATGCGGATCAGCGAACCTGCCCGGCGTCCTTCAGGGGGAGTTTTCCCGTCTCCTGCGAATGGTTTGAACCGCTGCCCGTTTATCTCCGTGGGCACTTCGCGACCTACAGCGTTGATGGGCATTCACTCCACCTCCGCGAAAGCCAGTATTTTCTTCGCCCTTTCCAGCACGGGCTTGTCTATCATCCTCCCGTTCAAGGCGATGACTCCTTTCCCTTCCCTCATCGCCCTCTCCGCCGCTTCCACGATTTTCCTCGCGTCCTCTATCTCATCCTCATCCGGCCTGAATGCCCGATGGACGATCTCAATCTGATTTGGGTGCAGCACGCCTACGCCGTCGAAGCCCATGTACCTCGCGCGCCTGGCGTATTCGAATAGACCTTCCTCGTCCCGGATGTTGCTGTACACCGTGTCCAGGGCCATCTTGCCCTGAGACTTCGCCGCGATGACGATTTCTGCGCGTACGTGCTCGAGGATGAGCGCCTTCTTCTTCGGAATGCCGAGCTCAGCGGTCAAATCTTCTCCTCCCCAGGCCAGCGCGACGACGCGGGGATGCTTCGCAATCTCCCGGGCATTCGTCAGCCCGCGGAGGGTCTCTATTATTGGAACGACCTTTCTCTCCTCTATCCCCTTCTCCTTCTCTATCTCCCGCATAACCGCGTCCAGCCTATTCATATCCTCCGCGCTCTCTATCTTGGGCACGTTCACAACGTCCACGAATTCAAGGACCTCTCGCAGATCCTTTTCCCAGAAGGGTGTATCGAGGGAATTTATGCGCACCCATTTCTCGCTCCTCCCGAAATCAACGTTCCTCAGGGAGTACTTCACCAGGATTCTCGCGTCGAACTTCTGACCGAGAGGCACTGAATCCTCGAGATCGAGGATCACGCAATCCGCCCCGTAGAGCCCGGCGTTCTCCACCAGGTGGGGATTGTTCCCCGGTATGTAAAGTCGGGTTCGGCGAAGCTTCATTCCCCCTCACCTCTGAACTTCCTTAGCGCGGCTTCTAGGCGGGCGCGTATAACCCAGTCCAGAGCGCCGAGGTCCTCCACGGTTATCTTCGCTTCCAATCCAGCGGTGACCTCCTCTACCGTTCGCCTAATCGCTTCGCCGTAGATTCTCTCGAGTTTGCTCTTCACCACTATCTCCCTGGGCCCTTCCTCTATTATGACCCTCATGTCTCCCTTCTCACTCGTTCCCGCTTCAACCATAGTGGAGAATTTGAAACGCATATAATAACGTTTTCAGAAGATGAAGACGTTGCCACATATCTTGCACGTCTTCAGCCTCTCGGCGCACTGCCTGTGGTACGTGGCGCCGCATTCGGAGCAGACCACCATCTCCATGCCCTTCAGTATCTTGCCCCGGCAGTGGGCACAGCGCTCTACGCCTGTGGCCTGGGAGATCTCGTACCCGCGCAGGTTAACCTCGAACTCAAAGCTATCGTTCACGATGTCCCCGCCAACCCCCTCAAAGAACACGTCCACCTTTATGCCCTCGTCCGGCTTCTCTATCTTCCCGGAAACCTCCATCCTCCTCTCCTCCCCGGGGTTAAGCGTGCCCACCTTCTCCTGCATGCTAAGGGCCCCGTATATCTCTATGCGCACGTTCCTAGCCTCGTGGTTGCCCTCGTTCTTCACCGCGATGAACATGTGGCAGTTGTAGTCCTCGTCCACGAATATATCCTCGACGTCCACGTTCACCTTCGGCTTAAGTTCCCCGAATAGGGCCTCAAAGGACTCCACCACCACCTCCATCTTCTCTATCTCCCTGGGGAACCACTCGTTCACAGGCACGCCGTAACTGCGGAACAGGTCGTAGTACTCCTGGAGTTTCCTCTTTAGCTCTATCGCCCGGGAGCTGCGCTCGCCCATCTCCCTGCGGAGCTTCTCCAGGAGCCTCTCGTAGCGGGTTATGGACTCAACGGGGTTTATGGACACGCCCACGATGATGCGCTCTATCTCCCTCTCGTTCTTCTCGGCGAAATCAGGGTACCTCTTCCTCAGGTCCTCTATCCCCTTGCTTATGTACATCGCCAGGTGGTTGTTCACCCGCTCGGCGATGTTGAACACGCTCTCCACGTCCCCGGCAATCTCGACCTCATCCCTCTTGACCGGGGCCTCGTACCCGTGATTCTCCAGGAACTCCAGAACCTTGAGGGTGGAGGCACGAAGCAGCCCGGCGACCCTGTCCCGGTCCCTGTTGAACTCCTCCAGGAACTCGTTCCTGCGCTTCCAGTACTCGCAGAAGCGCATGCGGTGGATCAGGGAGTCCATGTTCTCAAGGGGAATCCCCGAGACCACGGAGTACCTCTTGAGCCTCGCGTACTCCGACTCCACCTTCTCCAGGGCCACCATCTTTATGTCCTCGTAAAGGCGCGTGAAGTCGGCGATGCTCCCGATGCCGTCCTCGTAACGGGAGAGCTTCGTCTGGAAGTAGGTGGGGAGCAGTTCGCGGATGCACTGGAGTTCCTGGTTTATCCTCTCGGCCTCCTTCATCGCCTCCTCCATGAGGCGGTCCATCTTGCTCCGGCACAGCCGTATCTTGTCCAGGGCCATGTCGGCGTCCCCGGATTCCATGGTGCCCATCGCCGAATCCACGCAGTACTGCACGTCCTCCACGTCCACGTAGTGCCTGGCTATCTCCAGATCCCGTTTTATGCTCTCCAGTATCCCGTTGAACTCGGAGGTCTTCCTCTCTATGTGCTCCACCATGGCCTCTATCCTCTCGCGGAGGGGCGTGGTTCTGAGGAGGCACTCCCTGTTGAACTCCATGCCCCCGGACAGGATCTCCTCCACCTCATCCTTCAACGAGGAGAGGTGGTTCTGGTACCTGCCGTACTTCTGCCTTATTACCTCGAAGTTGTAGGCGCACTCCTTCTCCATGGCGCGCCTGACCATCTTCTCTATGATCTCCATCTTCTTGGACACCGCTTCCAGGACCTTTCCGTCAAGCTTGGCCAGGGAAAAGGTATCCGCGTCCAGCAGGGGCCTCAGGTAGTCCCGCTCCCTCGCTATCAGGCTCCCGAGGACCACGTACACCCTGTTCCCGCTCTCCAAGGCGGCGTCCCTTATTGACTTGAGCCAGCGGTATATCCTGTCCAGGCCGTTCTCATCGATCATTAAATCTATGCTGTCTATGACCACGTCCCCCTCCTGCAGGTGGCGGATTATTGCATCGGATATTTCGAAGTCCAGGCGCTGGGGGTGCACGTACTTGTCCCCGCCGAAGTCCGCGATCATCATCACTTCTCCGGGGAAGTCGGTGACGCGTTCTTTAGCGAGGAGGAGAGATCCGCGGTTAGCCCTGGATCTCAGGCCCACCACGCCCCATGAGCAGAGGTTGAACAGTGTGTTCAGGGTGGTCACGGAGTCGAAAAGCCCGCGGAGCCTGGTGACCTCCCTCTCGGATAGGAGCTTGTAACTCCCCGTCACTATGATCCTGGCCTTGGAAACGTTCTTGGCGAACTGCAGGAACTGGTACACCTCCCCGAAGCTGTTGCTGGCGACGAGGTAGTTAAGGTCCTCTATTATCACTATCCCCCTGGCCTCCTTCACCACCTCGGTTATCTTCCCCGCCTTGAGAATGGGGTCAAGGGAGGACTCGAACCTGGAAGAGATTATGTAGTCCCCGAAGTTCTTGGACCCTATGTATATGTGCTCTATCCCCATCCTCTTCAGGTAGTGGGATATCAGGCACCCTGCGTTGCCGCCCTCGTCGTTCACGAAAATGAGTTTCTTCTCAGGGAGCTTTATCCTGTTCACTCCCAGGAGCTCCGCAATCTGCCAGGATATCTCCTCCACGTCCGCGCCGAGCTTTCTCAGGAGGGAAAGGTCGTATAGGGTGGAATCCAGCCTGCTAAGCAGGGACTCCACGGCCTCGTTCCTCTCCTCGGTCTCCCGCAGTTCCTTCAGAGTGAGGTACGCATTCTTCAGTTCGCCCCGCTGCACGAAATCCTCGATCTTGTCCGCCTCCCTCCCGTACCCGGAATTCCTCAGGTCCTCCACAACGGAGGAGAAAATAGACTTCAGCTTGCTCCTCAGCTTCTTCTCCACGGCTGCGACGGGCAGATCTCGTACCCTCTTCCCGGACTTGAGCTGCTCGTAAAGCCCCCCAGCTATGGACTCAAAGCTCTTCTCCTCGCCCAGGTACGCGAAGATCTTGCGGTAAACGTTGAGCCTCCTTATTACCTTCTTTGCCTCGGTCCTGTCCTTGCTGTCACGTATTGCCAGCACGGGCATCAGGGTGGGGAGGGAAAGAACCAGCGGGGCATGTTTTCGCATCGCATCTCATCATGGGGTTTGAAGATATAACCTTATCCCTCCGAGGTGAGGAAGACGTTGCCGCATATCTTGCACCTGCCGGCGCGCCTGGCGCACTGCACGTGGTACGTGGCACCGCACTTGGAGCATATCGCCACTGTCTCTTATACACATCT
>WAOY01000039.1 GCA_015520985.1 DHVE2 group archaeon | reverse complement strand
GTGCCGTCTCGGGGTGGAGGACTTCCTCTACAGGCGATTGCACCGCGAACTCTCCAGAAAGAGTGCGAGGATGGGGGAGGGCAGGAGTGGGTACCTCGGAGTTCCTAAGCCCAGCAACATCATGATCAGGAGGAGCGCAGTAGTGGCGAGGAATGATTCCGTTGAATTCCGCTTCTGGATCGGGCTACCCGCCAGGCACAGGAGAGTCCTGGGAGATATGGCGGAAGACCTCGTTCTCCGCAGGGTTCCAGAGGCTCTCGCTTCCGTGATGAAGTTTCGGAGGGAGGACATCCAGGCGCATGTGCGGGCATGCGAGATCCAGGATGAAATAAGGCGCGGACTTACGAAGCGCAACCTTGTGAGTTTCATAGCCAACGGCAGCATTCTTCCGAGGAGGTGCGGCGATTGCGATGAGCCGTTGGAGGATGCGGTTCCCTTCGAATCCCCAAAATCTCTGGAAGTAACCATCGCGACATCCCACGGCGAGTTTGAAGGCATGGGTCTGCCCCGGGGAATCACGGTGATAGCGGGCACGGCGTTCCACGGTAAGAGCACATTGCTTAACGCTATAAGGGACGGGATATACAACCACGTTCCCGGTGATGGTCGCGAGGGGGTTGTGACAATTCGCAATTCCTTCAAGGTACGCGCCGAGGACGGAAGATCCGTAAGGTGCGTGGACATATCCACCTTCATCTACGACCTACCGGATTCCCGGGATACCCGGTGCTTCTCCACGGACAATGCCAGCGGGGCAACTAGTATGGCGGCGACTATACAAGAGAGCGTGGAAGCCCGGGCTGAACTTCTCCTGGTGGACGAGGATACCAGCGCCACCAACCTGCTGTTCTACGACGAGAGGACCGCGCACCTATTCAGGCACAAGACCACGAGCACCCTGGTGGAGAAGGCGAGGGACATGGCTTCGAAGGGCATCTCGCTGATAATGGTATCGAGCGGATCAGAGCCCATAATAAGCGTGGCGGACACGCTGATAATCATGGAGGACTACGTTCCAAGGCATGTGGAGGTGGCGAAGAGGATGAATTTTGAAGATTATAACGAACCCGAGCCCAGGATCCTCCAGCGTGCCCCGGAATTTCAGAAGGTGAAGGTCCAGGGCTCATGGCTCAACTCCAAATCCATGTCGAGGCCCATCCGCCTTGAGGGAGACGAGCAGATTTACGAGGAGTCCCAATCCATGCTCCTCGCGAGGATAGTGGAGAATCTGAGGAGATATGAGGGCAGGGAGTTCAGGGAAATCTCGGAGGAATTCTCGTCGGGAATTTCCTTCGAGTCCCTCCTGGGTCCCAGGTACGGCCCCGGCCTCGCGGAGGTTAGGGGCATAGATGTTGTTTTCGCCATAAACCGCATACCCGAGATCTCTGTCAGGCAGAGGTGATCCTCTCAATCTCCTCTTTCAGTTCCCTGTACGTCTCCTCTATTGCCTGGGGTATCACCTTGGTATCGGCGATGACGGGCATGAAGTTCGTATCTCCGTTCCACCGGGGCACAATGTGCACATGCACGTGGTCCTCTATCCCAGCTCCCGCCACCCTGCCCAGGTTCGCCCCTATATTGAAGCCCTGCGGGTTCATCCTCCTCCTTATCGCCCTTATCATGAGGGAGACTAGGTGGTGCATCTCGATTATTTCCTCATCGCTCAGTTCCTCCCACGAGCCCACGTGCCGGTATGGTGCGACCATCACGTGGCCCGGGTTGTAGGGGTAGTTGTTCATTATCACGAAAGCATGCTTCCCTCTGTGGAGTATCAGGTTCTTCTCGTCCTCGCTCTCCTTCGGGAAATCGCAGAATATGCAGCCCTCGTGCTTCTCCATCCTGATGTACTCTATTCTCCACGGTGCGAACAGGTCTTTCATACCTCCCTTATCGGCGAGGGGGATAATAACTTTACCTTTTAAGCAGCGAGATGGCGTAGATGGCGGAGGCGATTAGTCCCGCGAGGGCACTGGGTGCGACGCTGAGGTACATGGAAAGCGCTATCCCCCCGAGCCCGCTTACCAGCGAGATTACGAATGCCCCCACTATGGTGCCCGGGACACTCCCGAACAGCCTGCGCGAGGATGCCGCCGGCACGATCAGGAGAGCGTATACAAGAATGGAGCCGACGCACTTCAGCAGGGCGACGACGCCCACCGCGATCATTATGAAGAGAAGCGTCTCGTGCAGTGAAACTCTTATCCCCGCTGCCTCGGCGCTCTCGCGGTCGAAGATCACGTAGAGCATTTTCCTGTAGAAGAGGACGAAGATTATCAGGACTGTCATCACAGATGCGAGGAGTATGTTCAGGTCCCCGCTCGAGAGGAGGAGAACATCGCCTATTATCAGGCCCCAGGCCACGGTGGCGTACTCCCTGATCATGGAGAGGAACAGCACGGCCAGGCTCATGGAGAGGGCGAACATCACACCCACGGCTATGTCCACGTCCTCCTTCCTCCTGGTGGCGAATCCGATGGAGAGGGCGAAGAAGATGGAGAAGAGGAGAGCAACTATGAGGGGGTTGATCTCGAAGAAGGTTATGGATATGAAGATCCCCAGGGCCGCCCCTGCAAGGGCTCCGTGCGCTATGCCTGCGACGAAGAAGGTGCTCCCCCGGAACACCGAGAAACTTCCTATCGTGGCGGAAACGATTGCTATGAGGAACATAGCGACTATTCCCCTGATGAGGAGGATGTCAAGCATGCCTATCCCCTCCCAGGACGTAGCACACCGGGCCCTGGCGGACCACGGGGATCCTCGTTCCGTACAGTTTTTCCAGATTCTCCTCGGTTATCACCTCGACCACCGGCCCGTAGGCGAGCAGTCTCCGGTTCAATAGCATTACGCGGTCGGTGCACTCCACCATGGGGTTTATGTCGTGCAGGACGATGAGTATGGTCTTATCCCTCTTGATGCGGTGGAGCAGGTTTATGAGCGATATCCTCGTCTTCACGTCCGTGGCGGAGAATGGCTCGTCTAGGATGAGCATGTCCGGATCGTTCACGAGTGCCCTGGCGAACAGAACGCGCTGCTGCTGCCCCCCGCTCAGGGAGTCGAACCTGGAGTCCCAAAAGTTCTCCATACCGACCATGGAGAGGGTCTCCTTGGCCCTTGCTACGTCCTCCCTGGATACAGCCACTTTCCTGGAGGTGAGGGAGAGGAGAAGCACATCCCTTACCTTAAGCGGCACGTTCAGGTTGATGTATTCTCTCTGGGGCAGGTACCCGACCCTTCTCCTGGCATCTTTGGGATTCTCACCGAAGACATTCACGGTCCCCTCGTAGGGGATAAGCCCCAGCACCGCCTTTAGGAACGTGCTTTTCCCCGCCCCGTTGGGACCCATGATCACCACGAGGGAGGGGTGCTCAATCTCAATGCTCACGTCCTCCAGGGCAACGTAATCACCGTACCTTACGG
>WAOY01000038.1 GCA_015520985.1 DHVE2 group archaeon | reverse complement strand
GTTGTAGGTGTAGTTCACGACGTCCGTGTCGAAGCTCTGGTTTATCCATACCTCCTCCTCGATGCCGTTCATCACGTACCTGGCTCGCATTATGGGTATGGGATCCACCAGCTGGAAGGTGACGTTCTCGCCGTAAACGACCGAGGAGGAATTGTCCACGGGGGAGATTATCGCGGGGGAGTAGTTCCCGATTATGTGGAGGAGAAAGCTTCCCTCGCCCATGAGGGTTCCCATCACCACGGTGATGTTGAGTAGATGGTTGCCAGACATCTCCCCGGGGATTCTTATTTTATTTGTCTCAACGGGGCTTCCTCCGTCCAGGGATATAAGAACCTTACCCCCAGTTATGACCCTCACCGTCTTGCCGGGGACCGCATAAATGGTGCCGTTTATGTCCGGGGGATCCATCTTTGCAAGGGCGCTGAAGGGGGCCCTCCCGTAGACGCTCACATTCATGCTGGCGTTCTCGTATATATCGCCGTGGAACACCAGGGTGTAGTTGCCCATGTGGGGAAACTCTACACTCACCTGACCGCTGACGTTGTACCTGCGGGTGTGGTTCTTGGGACCTATGACCTCCAGAACCCCACTCTCAACGCTCTTGTTCCCCACAGTTCGAATGCGGTATGTGGTTGGTGTGTCCACGTAGGCCATAGAAGGACCCTGTATGAATACCGGTTTTCTCATTACCACGATCTGGGTGTAGCAGGTGTAGTAGAATATGTTGTTGTAGACCACCGCAGTTAGGTTGTACCTCCCCACCCTGAGGGCCTTGAACGCGAAGCTCACGTTCCTCGCGGACTCCACCGTGAGGTTTGTGCTCCTCTTCTGCTCCTGAAACTCAACCGTCAGGTTCGCCCTGCCCGGTTCAGTTCCCATGTTCCGAACCATCGCCGTGGCGTTGAACACCTCGCCCAGGTACACCTGGTGCGTGGAATTTACATCAACGGTGAACTTCGGGTAATTCCCGCTGAGGAGCCTGTTCACCTTGTCCACGTCCCATGATCTCACGCGGATTATGGATACCTTTCCCGCCGCGATGCCTGCGAGTTTGCGGGCCGTGGGCAATGAGATTAAAATCTCGTCATCGGCTGGACCACCGGTGCGGTAAACCCCGGTGACGTTCACTATCGCAATGGACGACGTGAATGAGCCGTACAGGGTAAAGGATTCACCAACGTGCACATTGAATTTCCTGGCGAAGTTGTATCCCACTATGGCTCCGTCGTACCTTTCGGGTAGTTCTCCCTCCACTATTTTCCCGTTTTCCAGTTTGAGGAACTTATCGAACATTACACCCCGTGCGGTGACAGGCTGATCCCTGATGACCGTGAAAACGAATATCTCGGGGCTCACAGCCTCTATGTAGCTCATGTTCTCCAGCCCGTAGGCGATTCTCACGTCCAGGTTGCTCCTTATCGGGTTCTTGTCCCTGGTGGACGTGAGCACGTACACCCCGTTGGAGCCCATCATCCTCTCAGGCATGGAGTATATGGAGACCAGGGAGATGAACATCGTGGTGAAGAGGAGGAAAAGGACGAACACAGGTACTGCGATCTTTCTGCTGAGGATCAGGTGAACACCCCCCTCATTCCCTCGACGATGTTTATCTTCAGCGCGGACCTTATCGGTCCGATCGCCGCTATTAAAGCCCCCGCTATGGCCACCAGGATATCCGCCACGAACACTATGCTTGGAATGTAGATGTAGAAGTAGGTGAGCATGCCGAAGAGGGGAAAGATGGATGCGAGGAGATAGGATAGGGCAACACCCATGGAGAATCCTATGAGCATGCCCACGGATCCGACGTATAGGGAGCGCAGGAGGTACAGTGCCGCTATGTTCTTCTTAGTGGACCCGATTGCCCTCATTGTCGAGATCTTGCGGATGTTTTCCCTTATCTCAATGTTCAGGAGAGCATTTATGAAGAGGTAAACCACCACCATGGATATGAGGTCCAGGAGGAAAAGGTCGAAGCTGATCTCCTCGGCGGTCTTCTCGTAGAAAACGGTAAGGGTGGTTATGCTCCTAGTCTCATATCCCTCAACGTTCACTGGGTGATCCACTACCATGAAATTCGGCTTCAGTCCTGCGAAGTACGTGTAGTTGACCACCACCCAGTAGTCCGGGAAGTACGTGAAGGACATCCTCCTGTCCAGCGTGAGGTTCAGATCCAGATCCAGAAACCTTACGTTCACCACACTCCCCGATTTTATGTCCCTTCCGAGGATTACTCTGTCCTCGGGGCATCCGAAGTATGTGCCCATTATGTTGTGGGGATCGTATACCGCCACTACGTAAGTGCTTACGTTGTTCACCCACCCGGGAGAGATCCAAACGTAGGCGGCATCGTCCAGATGCATTTCGACCCTGCTTTTCAGAAGGTTCTCCTCGGAGGATATCACGTAGTAGTTGGACTGGAACCTCTCCACCAGCGCCTGATTGCTCATCTCAAAGCTGTACACGATTATTAACGTGGAGGTGACGAACATTATGACTATGGCGATGGTGAACACCGTCAGCTTCGACCTCCTCGTGAGGGACACCACGTACCTGAGGGGAGAAATCATTTTGGCTTCGCAAAAGATATATACCCATATTAACTTTATGTCTCCGTGAGCCACATCCTCGTGCGCAACGTCTCCAAGACATACGGTACCAAGAGGGTTCTCGACGGTGTTAGTTTTGAGGTGAAACGGGGAGAGATCGTTATAGTGGAGGGGCCATCGGGCATAGGGAAAACAACGCTCCTGAACATAATCGCCGGAATAGACCATCCCGACGAGGGGACAGTGATTATCGATGATCAGGACATCTTTGAGATGAGCGAAGATGCCCGCGCTAGATTCCGCCTGGAGAAGATGGGCATAATATTCCAGCAGATGAATCTCATAGAGGACCTGAACGTGATGGAGAACATCGCTTTACCTCTCAAGCTCGCTGGGAAGAGGTGGAAGGAGAGGGTCGACGAACTCCTGAAGTACATGAAGATAGAGGACCTGAGGTACGAGATGCCCTCGTCCCTGAGCGGCGGGGAGATGCAGCGCGCTGCCATCGCGAGGGCGATAGCGAACAACCCCGAAATCATACTCGCGGATGAGCCAACATCCAACCTGGATGATGAGAATACGAAGAACATCGGGGATCTGTTCCTAAGGATAAACAGAGAGTTCGGTACGACGATAATAATCGCGACGCACGACCCGCGTATTGATTACGTTGCCTCCACGGTCATTTCTCTCAAGAGGGATCGGTGATGAGGGACAAGGATATCGTTGGCCTCATAACCGTGGTTGCGTT
>WAOY01000037.1 GCA_015520985.1 DHVE2 group archaeon | reverse complement strand
TGATAACGATTGATAATAATCCGGCCTAATTTTAAAAAGCTTTTCTCACGGTTATCCGAAAAGGAACACCCTCAGAATTCAACGATCTCAACTTCACCCGTTTCCACGTCCAGCACTGCGAAGGTTCTCCTGCCAGTGAGGTACCCGCAGGCCTCCCCGGGGTTGAGAACTAGGGTATCACCAATCCTCCTGTGATCCACCATGTGCGTGTGCCCGTATAGAACGAAATCGTAATCACCGCTCTTCGCAAAGCCCTCCACGGTTCTACGCGTTTTCTCCACGCTACCGGAACCGTGGTACAGCAGGAAGTCCTTGCCCCCCAGTTTTAACATTGCGGGCTGCTCCTCCAGGAGCATGCCGTTCTCATCCGCGACCCTCTTGAGGAGGAGCCTCTCTCCGTCGTTGTTCCCGAAAACTCCAAAGTAGCGGAACCCCGCAAATATCTTCAGGGTGAAGGGCGAGACTATGTCCCCGAGGTGCACCACCGTGGAGATCCCCCGAGATTTAAGGGTATTAACGAGTTCAACGGATGCGCTGCGATTGTCGTGGGTGTCGCTAACCACCGCTACCTTCATAGTGGCGTATCGGCCAGGGCGTATTTATCATTTTTGTCCAGGAAAGTTTAAGTAATACGCCCGGAATGGGAACCCATGAAGGAACTGCTTCTCCACATAAAGAAGCGCCTGTACATCTACGTGCTGATCACATTCCTGCTCGCACTCATCGCCGGCTACTTCGTGGATTTTCAAAGTATGAACATAATGCCCGTCAGCGTGCTCGCCGTGTTCATGATGCTTTACCCGATGCTCACGGGTATGGAGATCGAGAAGGTGAAGGTGGCAGGAAGGAATTACCGGCTAATCGCATCCACGCTTATATTCGCGTACATCATCGCGTCGCTCACCGCATTCCTCGTGTCCAGAACAATCCTCTCGGGATACGACGATCTCGCCCTCGCCATTGTGCTCGTGGGGGCGATTCCCTGCTCCAACATGCTCATTGGGTGGAGCGGGATAGCGGATGCCAGCGTCGCCGATGCCTTCGTCGTAGCGGTGATCGGCCTTCTCCTCATCCCGGTGCTCTCCCCGGTACTGATCTTCATCAACGGGGGAGTTTTCGCAACCATAGACATAACGAAGATCGCCGTCATACTGCTTATGTACATCCTGGTGCCCCTCGCACTGGGGATGCTCACGAGGAGGGAAATAATAAGGAGGAAGGGAAGGGACTACTTCATGGGCATCAAGAAGTACCTGCCGGGGGTGTCCGCGATGGGAGTCCTCCTGATAGTATTTTTCTCCGTGGCAAAGGTATCCAGGATGGTCCTTGGGAACCCCGCAATATTCCTCCTGGTCCTCGCAGGCCTGTTCGCATACTACATCATCCAGACCTCCCTGGCGGTGCTCGCAGCCAGAATCCTGAAGTTCGGGTACGGGCAGGGGATGATCCTAATACTGGGGGCCACGGCCAGTTCCCAGGCCATATCTCTGTCCCTCGCGGCCACGGTGTTCCCTCCGCTTACCGTCTTCGCCCTGTCGTTCAAGCCGGTGCTGCAAGTCTTCTACATTATGCTCCTGATATACGGCCTGGGACCGCGGCTAAGGATGTACCTGGGAGAAAATGGAAAGGGATAAAATACGATGAGAGGATTCTCCACCATGGACGTGGAGGACGCCTTCCAGGAGTACAGGAAGATCGTGGAATCGCTCCAGCACCTCGGCCTCTCCCTGTACGAATCCCGCGCATTCCTGGCGCTTGTGGTTCTCGGAGTGGGGACGGCGGATGTGGTGGCCCAGACCGCAAAGATACCTCGAACATCCGCTTACAAGGTTCTGGAATCCCTGGAGAAGAAGGGGTTCGTGACCTCCTCGGAAGGGCGTCCCAGGGTATTCAAGCCGGAGAAGCTGGGCACAATAAAGGAGAGGATAATCGGGGAGATAGAGGAACTCTTCGATAAACTGGAGTTCGTGCAGGAGTTCCTGATGGAGAAGGGGGAGCCCCAACTCGTCTACACCATATACGGCAGGGAGAGAGTTCTTAAGAAACTCGCGGAGATGGTGGACCTCACCGAGGAGGAGATAATAATATCCACCCCGGTATTCTCTGAGATAAGGAAGGTGCTGCTCAAGAACCTGGAGCAGGCGCTTAAC
>WAOY01000036.1 GCA_015520985.1 DHVE2 group archaeon | reverse complement strand
CGCCCAGGGCGTAGCCGTATATCAGCCAGTCGTCCAGGTATGAGCTGAACTCCCTGTAATGCATTCTCAATTTCTCCTCGTCGCTGAGGAACTCACGGAACTTGTCCCAGCGGAGTTGCTCCGTGTAGTAATCGTCCTTCCACCTGCCGAGAACCTCGGGAAACTTCCATATGGCGAAAATCTGAATCAGATAGGGTATTAGGAGGGTAGTCCCCCAGATTATGTAAAGCGCGTAGGGGATGCAGACGATTATGAACACTCCCACGAGGAGAACATAAGCGACGATGAACAAGAAAGTGTATCCAATCCTCTTGTCGGGGAGATATATGAAATGGTCGAAGGTTTTGTTCTCCAATTCCGGCTCAATGCGAAGAATGTCCTTGGATTTCACCTTCTCTGCTGAAAGGTCCATCACGCCGCCCCGGGAGTTGTTTTTTATGAAATCCAATACCTGCTGCTCGTAATCTTCCAGTCCACCCTCCGGATTTTCGTTAAGCACCCTCACCTCTCTGCCACCTTTGGATATCTCAATTATTCCCTTCCTGTGCATGTTGAGCAGGGTTGCTATTATCGTGTCCCGGTAATCCACCCGTATACCCTGATTCTTGAAGATGTAGTTCACCACCCAGGGGCTCCTGCGCTCAGGCGGGGTCATCACCTCCTCCTCAATTGGCCGCGCATGGTCCCTGCCTAAGATGAGATATATAATAAGGTAGGCGGCCGGCATCAGGAGGATAATGTAATAAGGAACTACAAAAAGAGAGTATGCAAGGTAATAGCGTATGCTCTCGTACAAATGCGCCCTGCTCACGTACGTGGGGATGTCGTAATCCACATTCCTGACGGAATGGTGAGAGAAATTACTTGCGTTGGTGAACAGGAGGTCAAAAACAAGCGTGAAGCCTCCGTATATCCTGCCAGTGTAAACCACGTTCTCTCCCCTTCTTTCCGCGCTTAAATAAAGGGGGCCCTGGGGATTAAAGCCCGCGGGCATGGATATCCTGCTGTGCAGGTAAGTGTTGTGGCCGATTCCGAGGTCCAGAGGAAGGTGGTAGTAATCCCCATGCTTCTCCAGAACGGGGTAGAGGAGAAAAACGTAGCTCACGGTGTACTTGCCGGCGGGTATTCCCGAGGGCACGTATATGCCCACCTCGCTCTTTCTCGCCTTCCTGGCGATGTAATCAACGTCCCCGCTTGAATAACTGGCGTTGTTGAGAATGTACACCCCGGAGTAGTGGGTTTTCACGTACGGAATAACATGGGAGAGATTCCCCCTGTAGGACACGTTGAGCAGGTATATGCCTTCATCGCGAAGATGCCCGTAATAAAGTGGCGTGCTCCAGTAGCGATAAAGCATGTGGAGCGCCCCATCTGAATTGATCGAATAGGTGTAATTTTCGTAGAGGATTCCCCCGGGGGTGAGGTGCGCCTCGTAATCCACGATGGAGAACCTACGGTCATCCAGGGTGAACGGATTCAGAAATAGGAGATAGGTAAACAGGCTCACAATTACCAGAACCGAGAGTGTCTTTGCCAGATCCCTAACTTCACCCATCCATGGCACATTGCTGAGGAAATATATAAAGGTTCCAAAGGGTAATATACGCACGAACGCATGCGATACCATGCGCTTCGAAAAGGTCGAAAATCCCACATCCCTCTACGACGAGCTCCTCCGCTTCGTTTTCCGCATCTATCAGAGCACTTCGGGGAAGTATCCCCGGCTGGAATGGCTCGAGGAGAAGCCCCCTACGGATAACTTCCCCGCATTCGCCGCGGCGTACGGACCATTCCTTAAATCACGGCTGGAGGATGAATTCGATGAACTATACGTGATGCGCAACCACGAAATCATAGCGACCTTCGCCCTGGTGTACAGATTCGAGAACAAGGACGTGCCCTGGATACCCGAGGACATGAGGGACCGCGTATACCTTGAATTCTTCATGGTGCATCCCGAATGGCGGGGCAGGGGCATTGGGGAAAAGGCGATGAGAATAGCGTCGCAGAGGGCAGGGGAGATCGGGAAAAATCTGGCCGTGGTCACGTTCGAGGACCTGGATGCTTACGACTATTACATCAGGCACGGGTTCCGCCTGGCGAGGAGATTCGGCGAATTCGTGATTCTGGAGAGATAAAGTTTTTATCCTCTGCAAAGATTATGAGCCTATGTCCCTGCTCCCCACGGAGACCATCGACCTGCTTAGATTCCTGACCGCGCTCCCGTTCTTCATCTACGCCTCCTACTCAGACTTCAAGGAAAGATTGATAAGCTCAGAGGTGTGGTTCATCCTCGGATTCTTCGCGATCGCATACGACATCCTTCAGTTCCCCACGCTAATGGGCGTGATCTCTCTCCTGCCATCTATCATAATCTTCTACGAGTGGTTCTTCGAATGGGACCACCGCTGGGTGAGCTACGTGTTCTACGCCATCGCCGCGGGGATATTCCTCTATTCGCTTCTCGCAATCAACGAGACCTACCCCATGGTGATAATGTTCCTCATGATGGCCTTCGTTCGATTAATGCACAGGGTGAAGATAATCAGGGGCCGTGCAGATGCCCGAGCCCTTATGACCGTTGCCCTCCTACAGCCCCTTTACCCGAAGTTCCTAAAATTCCCCATCTTCGTGCCCGAGTATGTGGACATAGTTCAGGTCACCTTCCCCTTTATGTTCCTCGTGCTCCTCTACTCCGCCATCGCCGCCTTGTTTTACCTGCTCTTCCTGGTGATAAGGAACGCATCCCGAGGGGATTTCGGATTCCCCGAGATGTTCATAGGGTACCGCCTGCCCATTGAGGAGGTGGATAAGGAGCACGTTTGGCTAATGGAACGCGTCGTGAATGGGGAGCACGTGCTCTACGTGCACCCCAAGGAACATAGCCCCGAAGATTTGGAGGCGCTGAAGAAGATAGGCCGCGACAGGGTGTGGGTGCAGCCCAAGATACCCTTCATAATATACAT
>WAOY01000035.1 GCA_015520985.1 DHVE2 group archaeon | reverse complement strand
GAGGAGTACCGCGAGAGGAGGGATTATCTCCTCATGCGCCTCCCAAATATCCTCGAGGAGGACACGCCGGTATGCGAGGGCGAGGAGAACTCGCCAGTTCTCCGCACATGGGGCAGGGCGAAGGTTCTGCGAGAGGAATTGGAGGAATTCAAAAGGTTCTCCGCGGGGATGGAATACGAGATCATAGAGAAGAGGCCAAAGAGCCATGTGGATCTGCTAAGCGAGTACGACCTGGCGGACATAGAGCGCGCCGGAAAGGTTGCGGGGGCGAGGTTCTACTACCTCAAGAACCAGCTTGTACTCCTCGAACTTGCGCTCATAAGGTTCGCCATGGAGAGGATGGTGGAGAAGGGATTCACGCCTGTGTCTCCCCCACTCATGATCCGCCGCGCCGCGATGGAAGGCGTAACAGATTTCGAGGCATTCGAGGAGATGATATACAAAGTGGAGAACGAAGACCTCTACCTGATCGCGACGGCTGAGCATCCCCTGGTCGCTATGCACATGAACGAAATTCTCGAAGAAGGTGAGTTGCCGAAGAAGTACGTGGGCATTTCGCCCTGCTTCCGTAAGGAGGCCGGCGCGCACGGGAAGGACACAAAGGGAATATTCCGGGTGCACAACTTCTACAAGGTGGAGCAGGTGGTCATCTCGAAGCCGGAGGAATCCGACAGGTACATGGAGGAATTAATTTCGAATGCCGAGGAAATCCTGCAGGCCTTGGAGCTCCCCTACAGGGTGATTAACATCTGCTCCGGGGAGCTCGGTGCTGTTGCGGCGAAGAAGTACGACATAGAGGTGTGGATGCCCGCCCAGCAGAAGTTCCGCGAAGTGGTCTCGTGCTCCAATTGCCTCGAGTACCAGTCCCGGCGCCTGAAGATAAGGATAAGGAGGAAAGGAGAGAAGGTATTCGCGCACACGCTGAACAGCACAGCTTTGGCTACAACGAGGATAATGGTGGCGATAATGGAGAACTTCCAGGAGGAGGACGGGATAAGAATACCCCAAGCCCTCGTTCCCTACACGGGCTTCGACTTCATACACAGGGATGCCCAAAAAGCTTAATATAAATAGAAAGGTATAACCCGGTGTGAAAACCCTCGTGCTCACCGTGGACCGGGACGACGATCTGGGTAGGAAGGCAGGCATTAGAGGCCCGGTCATCGGGCGCGAGGGGTGCCTGGAAGCGGCGGTTTCCCTGGCACTGGCTGACCCGGAGGATTCCGACGCTAATGCGATTTTCGCCGCGATATCCACCTACGACAGATTGCGCAAGGACGGGAAGGACGTCGCCATTGCGATCCTCACGGGCCACGAGAACGTGGGGATGAAGAGCGACGAGATCATAGCGAAGCAGTTCGAAAAGGTAATCGAGGAAGTTGAACCCGACGATATCATATTTGTGAGCGACGGGAGCGAGGACGAGTTCATAATGCCAATAATAACTTCGCGAAGGCCTATAAAGCACCTTCGCCGCGTGATTGTCAGGCAGTCGAAGAACATAGAGAGCACCTACTATATTATAATGAAGGCGCTCAAGGACAAGAAGGTGACGCGGAGGATTTTAATGCCCATCGCCCTCATATTCCTGGCTTACGCCATTGCCTCGCTCATAATCCTCTGGATAAAAATCACGGATCCATCGTGGAACCTCATAGACCCGGGCACCTTCGCCCTCACTGTGATAACCCTCACCCTGGGCCTGTACTTCCTCGAGAGGTCCTACGGGGTGGGCGACAAGATAAGGAAAGCGATAAACTACACCAAGACGTCGATGACCGAGGCAAAGCTCACCTTCCTGGCGGACGTTCTTGCATTTATCCTTCTCCTAGCGGGTATCAACTTCGGCTACGAGGAGGCGCTGGGCAGCGCCAATTTAGCGACGCAGGTGATCCTGTTCTTCCACACCTTCGTGCTCTGGTTCGTTTTCGCTGTACTTGTACGAGAAGGGGGCAAGACCTTCGACATCTGGATCCACCGGGGAGATTATGACAAGAGGTTCTGGATAGGGTTCCTCAGCACCCTCTCTCTGGGCATAATAATCTACGCCCTCCTAGATTACATTTTGCTCCTGATGAAGGCCATAAGCTCCACTTCCATAGTGCCGATATCCATGATGGTGGCCAGCGGCATACTCATAGCGATCCTGGCAACAATCCTGCACAGGCGCCTGAGGAGTGTGGAAGATGAATCCGAGCCGATGGATGAGAATATATCGGGAGATTGAGCGCGATTTCTCTTTCCCCAGGGAGAGGGAAATTGAGGCGAGGGACTTCCTCTCCGGGATTTTAGGCAACGATTTCATTCCGGTGGAAAAAATTGCTGAAATCATAGGCGATGAAGTTTACGTGGTGGGCTTCGGGCCGAACCTGGAGAGGGAAGCGAAGCACATGGAGGAAAACTATCCCATCATAGCCGCGGACGACGCCGCCGTTGTTCTTCACAATATGGGAATTGAGCCGGACATAGTTATGACGGACCTGGACGGAAATGTGCAATCTCTCCTAGAAATACCCGCGATCTTCGGCATCCACGCCCACGGAGACAACATGGATCGACTGCCCCTCGCATCCAAGTTCACCAAGAGATTCGGAACCACGCAGATAGAGCCCGCGTGGAACGTCTACAACTTCGGCGGGTTCACCGACGGAGATCGCGCGGTTTTTATGGCGGCACATTTCGGCGCGAGGATACACCTCGTGGGCTTCGACTTCGAAAACCCCCGTATCAAGGAGGGAAAGGATCCGGAGAGAAAGAGGAAAAAACTGGCCTGGGCCAGGAAGCTAATCGCGATACTCGAGGCGGAGGGCGCGGAAATAATATGGGAAAATTTAAAATGATTCGCCTCCATCCTTACCCGTGGACACCATAATCAGCCCGGAACTGGCGACGATACTGAGCGCCATCCTCGTGATATACATTGGCATAGTGGTGGAAAAGTATTACGTGTCCTGGTCCAGCGTTTATACTAACACGCTGAGCTTCATAGTTATGCTCGGCTCAATCGCAATGAGCGACATGGTGTTCCTCCTTCTCCTGGCATACACCATCATGGGCTACATCGCCGTCAAGCTGCGGTGGAAGCGCATATTTCCCCTATTCGGCTGCAAGACCTACGGCTCGCTCATCCTGGTCCTCACCCTTGGTTCGCAGGGGCTTCTATTCGGATTGTACGACGTGGTGACCGTGGTCATCTCGTGGATAATCGTCGCTTTGATAGTGCACCTCATCGGCTACGAGTACGTGAAGTACAGCAGGAGGAAGAAGAGATGGTCAAAAAGACGCTGAACGAGTACAGGTGGCGCCCCGACACGGATTTCTCCAAGGTTGAGGTGCAGTATATAGACCGCCTTAGCCCGAAAGGATACGCAGTGCTCCGCGGGGATGACATCGTTGATCTCGGGGATAAGTTCATCTTCACCAGGCAGGGGATGATTCCGTACCATCGGGTAATAAGGATTCTCTACGACGGGGAGGTCATCTGGGAGCGTCTTCCTCGGGATTGAACTCGTAGACGTAGAAGAAGAGCATGGCGGAGAAGATTCCCACCATCAACCCGGTCCAGAGGCGCATGAAGTTGTTGCTCTCGTACGCGGTTACGAGTTGTATGAACCCGTCCAGCCCCAGGGGCAGTATCGCGAGGAAGTAGAAGAAAAAGCCTACGCGAACCTTGAAGAATGCCGCAACGAGGAAACCTATTGCAAGCCCTAAAAATATTCCGGTGCACCTGGCGCAGTAGGGCATCTGATTCCCTGCGATGAAGAATGAGCGGTTCGCGTGCTGGTGGCACATGTAGTCCCCAGAGATGTACACCGCGTGCGCTACGGGGTTTTTTATGTGCTCATCTATATAAGGGGTATTGTCCGCCACACTGACCTTCCCGTCGTTGCCCAGGTATATCGAGCCAGGAGGCTCCATGAGGGGAGCGGTGAAGAGGAGCATGGCCCATATGAACGCGATAACGAAGGGAATGTAGAACTT
>WAOY01000034.1 GCA_015520985.1 DHVE2 group archaeon | reverse complement strand
GTCCTTGGCTCCGGTGACCTTGGCTATCTTATCGAGTACGACGTATGATGCCTTCACCATGCGGGTGACCTTCAACACGACGACGTACTCGCCAAAGAAGTTCTCAGCCACGCTCTCGATTTCAAACAGGTGCTCGTCCATCCTTCCGAACTTCTCGTTCAGCATCCTTACAGCGTCCTCTGGCCTCATATTTTCACCCCATCTCGCGTCAATCGCAGGTGCCGTCGCGGCAAGCGGCGGTCTCCGTGGAATCCATCTTCACGTACTCCTCCGGAAAGAGCTTGAGCTGGAGCATCTCCTTCTCCCGCTCCTTGAACAGTTTTTCCACGTTCTCCACACCCTGATGTATCACCTGCTCCCTCTTGCTCCTATCTCGGTACACCGTAACACCCTTGCACTTCAGTTTGTATGCAAGCGTGTAAACCCTCTCCACGTCCTCTATGCTCGCCTCGTTCCTCAGGTTCACTGTCTTGCTCACGGCATTGTCCACATGCCTCTGGAACGCCGCCTGCATCGCCACGTGCCAATCCGGAGCAATCTCGTGGGCGGTGCGGAATAGCCTCTTAACGTCCTCCGGCACTTCGCTTATGTTCTCAAGCGTGCCGGTGCGCGCTATCTTCATCATAAGGTCCTCTGAGTAAAATCCTCGCTTTTTGGCGATCTCCTCGAAGAGCGGGTTCACCTCAAGAAGTTCCTCGCCGTTGAGAACTTTTCGCACGAAGACCACCGCGAAGAGTGGCTCTATCCCCGAAGAAGTGCCAGCGATTATTGATATCGTACCAGTCGGCGCAATCGTCGTGGTGGTTGCGTTCCTTATCCTTATCCCCTTCTTCCACCAGTCGCTTCCCTCCCAGGCAGGGAACACCCCGCGCTTCTCTGCGAGCTTCATGCTCGCCCTATGCGACTCATCGTTTATGAACTTCATGACCTTCTCCGCAAGGTGAATAGCGTCTTCGCTGTCATACGGGATCCCGAGTTTTATAAGCATCTCAGCCCAGCCCATCACACCTAGGCCAATTTTGCGTGTTCTCCGTGTCATGTACTTGATCTGCGGTAGCGGAAACTTGTTCGCGTCTATCACGTTGTCCAGGAAATGCACCGCGATGTGCACAACTTTGCGCAGGCGGTCCCACTTTACCTCCCCGTTCTCCACGAAGAGAGATAGGTTGATGGACCCGAGGTTACACGATTCGTACGGGAGTAGTGGCTGCTCACCGCAGGGGTTCGTGCTCTCAATCTCGCCCAGATGCTTCGCCGGGTGCTTTCTGTTGATCTCGTCTATGAATATCACGCCGGGGTCCCCCGTTTTCCATGCCTGCGTGACGATGAGGTTCCACACCTGTCTCGCCCTTATTCTCCTCACCACTTCCCCATTTCTTGGGTTGACAAGGTCGTAGTAGTCGTCGTTCTCCACTGCCTCCATGAACTCATCCGTTATCGCAACGCTGATGTTGAAGTTGCTTAGAACGCGGTTCTCCGTGTCCTTGGACGTGATGAACTCCAGGATGTCGGGATGGTGCACGCTTAACACACCCATGTTGGCTCCCCTTCTCTTCCCGCCCTGCTTTATCACGTCGGTGGCCACATCGAAAACGCGCATGAACGACAGAGGTCCAGAGGCCACTCCACTCGTACTTGCGACGATATCCCCCTTAGGGCGCAGCCGGGAGAAGGAGAAACCTGTGCCCCCACCGCTCTTGTGTATCATCGCCGCGTACTTCAGGGCGTCGAATATACCCTCTATGCTGTCCGGCACGGGGAGAACGAAACAGGCGCTCAGCTGTCCCAGTTTGGTGTTTGCGTTCATAAGTGTTGGGGAATTGGGTATGAACTGCCTGCGGACCATGACCTCGTAGAATTCCCTCATGGTGTCCTCGATGGAATCCCACTTGTCGTTCAGGATTCGCATCATGTCGGAGAAGCTCACCTTCATGTGCCCCTTGAGGTTCAGCTCGTTGAAGGCGTTCCTCAGCATCTCAAGTTCGTATACGCTCAGATCCGTTTTTCCGTTGAACTCAGAACTCCTCCTCTTCTGCTTACCGCTGGGGTCGTAGACATCCTCGTCGTAGAGTATGTCCACCAGGGCGACATAGCGGGCCGCGCGGTAGAACATCTCCCGCGGTGTCTCCACCACGTTCCCCTTCTCGTCCTTGAGAAGGTATCGCGCCTCGAGGACCTTTATGGCGTTAACCCCAAGTTTCAGGTCGTCCTTAATACCCAATATCCTCTTCTCCTCCCTTATCTTCTTTCTCCTCTCCCGGTACAGGATGTACGCCTTCGCCGTGGTGAGATAACCGGAGTCCATTAGAACCTCTTCCACGATGTCCTGGATCTCCTCAACCCCAGGAGCCTCCTTATCCCGGAGCCTTTTATCAACTTCTTCCGCAAGTTTCTCGGCGACTTCCTCTGGGTTTTCCACCTCCTTTGTTTCCTCGAAGGCCTTGCGTATAGCCGTGGCTATTCTCTTCCCGTCGTAAAGAACGAGTTCTCCACTTCTCTTTTTGACAAGGGTGGGCATCGTGGCAATATCGCGGCTAAGGATAAAAAACTATCTGAGGTAGAGGGACTCGTACCTGGATATGATCTCGTATGCGGCCACCCAGGCCATAAGGGTTGAGTCATGTATGGAAATGATCTCATCTGCAAAGCTTACGTTGCTAAGGAAATCCCCAGAGGGAAAGCCTCCAATTATTACGGTAATGTCCTCGGGGATGTTATAGTTCCACACGTTCTTCCTCGCACCCTTTTCAGAGAGTACTATTGCCGGTTTCCCTATGCTGTCAACCAGCGATTTCAGCGACATCTTCTCAAGGTACAACAGAGGCTCTTCCGCGTTGGGAACTGCGCCGTTGTGGAACAGGTTCTCCATCAAACCGACGAAGCGGGGGTATGATTTTGGTAAACGCGTTTCCGGAGAGATGAATACAACGTCGTTATTCCGCGTGTGTACGTACACCCGCAGCTTTCCCTCACGGTTGAGTATGGATTCCTGGGCGTTCATCAGGAAGAAGTGCACTATGTCGGGTCTCCCCCTTCTCTCGGCTTCTGCACCGTACTTGCTTCTTATCGCCTGGTGATGGTATGTCGCGTCCAGCAGAAGGTTTGAGGGTCTCTTCTTCCGCGATTTCGCGTGCTTCACCACCGCCGGGTGCCCCTGTATAGCCTGGGGCACGATTTCCAGCTCCGCGTCAGCGAGGATGAGGTGCATCATCCGAATATGGCCCCCATTCCCAAGGACGCTGCGTCCTCCGCCTCCTTTATCTTCTCGTAGACCTTTTTCGCCTCCTCTCCTCTGATTTCGTAGTTGCCTGCAATTTCCCTCGCTCTCTCAATAGCCTCCTCGCTTCCCTCCACAAGGAGGTACGTGGCGTTGTCCATACCCAGCGAGGAGCCATCCCTCTTTATGACGGTCTGCCTTGAGACGACGTCATCCCGGTATATCTCGTCGATTTCCTTCGCGTTCTTTTCGAATTTGAATACGGCGTACATTTGGATCACGGGGGCGTATTGCGATGCTTAATTAAATCTTTTCCTCATCACCGCAACCACCGAAATCACGGATATGAGAAATACAAATAATGTTTCGCTCAGTTCCGGCACTTTGTCGAAATATATATCGTTATTCCCATTTCTGTTGTCGGTCCACACAACATACAGATTTCCATTGTAGTAGTAGGAATATAGGGTTCTGTATATGGATACGGCATTTGCTTGGTCGTTTACTTTATAAAAGTTATCCCAAGAATGCCCACCGTCAGAGGACACACCTTCTATTACGTAGCCAGATGTTGCATTTAAATAAAAAACATAAACGGTTTGTCCGTTAGCTACAACTGAGGGGTACATCTCATCATTTGCTGTGGAAGTAACAACATT
>WAOY01000033.1 GCA_015520985.1 DHVE2 group archaeon | reverse complement strand
GTACAAGGCGGTGGAGTTCAAGGGAGAGACGATAAAGAACATGACTATCGCTTCGCGCATGGTTCTCACGAACATGAGCGCGGAGATGGGCGCCAAGAACGGGATAATCGAGGCGGACGAGAAGACGGAGGCTTACCTCAAGAACAGGGCGCGGGGCCCCTACGAGATCATGCACGCTGACGAGGATGCGGAATACGAAAAAAGATACGAGTACGACGCCTCGGACCTCGTGCCGAAGATTGCGTTCCCGCACACCGTGGACAACGTTCACGACATAGACGAAGCGGAGGGCATTGAGATAAATCAGGTCTTCCTCGGCACGTGCACAAACGGCCGCCTGGAGGATTTGGAAATCGCGGCGAGAATACTGAAGGGGAAGAAAATAAATCCGAATGTACGCATGCTCGTCTTCCCCGCCTCCTGGGAGGTGTGGAAAGAAGCGGACGAGAAGGGTATCTTGAGGATCCTCGCGGAAGCGGGCGCGGTGATAATGAATCCGGGCTGCGGTCCCTGTCTGGGCGCCCACGCCGGGGTGCTCGGCGATGGGGAGAAGTGTCTGAGCACAGCGAATCGCAACTTCAAGGGCAGGATGGGCAATCCCAATGCTGAGATATATCTGGGTTCCCCTGCTACCGCCGCCGCTACCGCATTGAAGGGATACATCGCGGATCCGAGGGAGGTGCTGTAAATGGGACGCGTGTGGAAATATGGGGACGATGTGAACACCGACGTGATCTTCCCCGGCAAGTACACCTACAAAATCATGAGCGACGAGGAGATGGCGTCGCACGCGCTGGAGGACCTCGATCCAGAATTCGCCAAGAACGTGAAGCCCGGCGACGTAATTGTGGCTGGAAAAAACTGGGGATACGGCTCATCGAGGGAGCAGGCGGTGAAGTGCCTGAAAGCCGCCGGCATCAAGGCGATAATTGCCGAGAGTTTCGCCAGGATATACTACAGGAACTGCATAAACCTCGGGCTTCCAGCGATAACCCTCAAGAGGGAGGACATCGAGAGGTTCGACGCCGGGGACGAGGTGGACGTGGACATAGAGAAGGGCATCATCGTGAACAAGACCAAGGGCTTTGAGGTGCATTTCCCACCCTTTGAGGGCTACGTGATGGACATAATCCGCGCCGGGGGGATAATAGAATACATCCGCAACCAGGTGCAAGGGAAGTGAGCACCTTTTTATACTATTTTTGCATTACCATGCAATTGTGCTTTCAAAGATGAGAAGTGACCTGAGATCCATTCTACGCGGAAACGTCCTGATACTCTTTCTGACCTGGCTCCTGCTCAGTTTCGGGAACAACATGGTTCACAAGTTCGACGGAGTGTACTTCAAAGCTTTGGGAGCATCCGATGTCATGCTGGGCTACATGGGGGCTATTACCTTCGGGATGATGGCCCTGCTTCAGATTCCCGGGGGCCATATAGCCGACGCCTTCGGGAGGAAGAGGGTGGTCGTGGTGTTCACCTTCGTCATGGCCTTCTCCATGCTCATCTTCGCCTTCGCCCCGTCTTGGGAGTACATAGTCATCGGGCTGATAGTGACGAATCTGGCGCTGCTGTACCAGCCCGGGCTGTTCTCCATAGTCATGGACTCCCTCCCCCCTGACAGGAGGGCCGAGGGCTTCGCAATCACAAACCTCTCATCTCTGCCAGCCCTCGCAGCGCCCCTCGTGGGAGGCGCCCTGATATACTATTACGGGGTGGTCCCGGGGATGCGCCTGGGCTACCTGATACTGTTCTTCCTCTCCCTCGCCGCCGCATTCATGCGCGTATTCCTGAAGGAGACTTCAACTCCCCGTGGTAAGGGGGAGAGGCCATCGCCCCTGTCCTTCTTCGGGGTGATCCGCACCGCGGATGTCCGGGCGAGGGGGATGATCGCCGTGGCGATGCTCTTCACCTCCGCAACGGGTATGGTGGGCTACTTCCTCGTGATATACGCATCCTCGTACACCAACGAGGTGGTATTCGGCATCGCCATGGCCATATCCATGCTCTTCTCGGTGGTGTTCGGTGTGGTGGCCGGGCGCCTGGGTGACGCCAGGGGAAAGGAGAAGTTCTACATTGCAGGATCTCTGCTTGTGTCCCTTGGACTGGCAGTTTTCGTGGTTCCCTCCGTGCTTGCCCTCTTCTCCTACGCCGCAATATTTGGTCTCGGTATGGCCCTCTATCAGCCCAGCAGCAACGGGCTTATGGCCGACCTGGTGCCCCTGGAAATCCGCGGGAGGTTCACCGGGGTTTATCTCTTCCTCTCCTACCTCAGCACCATGGTCTCAAGCATCATCGCCGGGTACATATTTCGCTACTCTCCCACGCTCCTCTTCACCATCGCATCCGCCATGTCTCTGCTGGCAGCTATGATCGCCCTCCGCGTTTTCCTGCTGAGCCCCGAATCCTAATGAGCGCGACAGCGAAGAAGATTGAAAAGGCCGCGGATATCGGGCTCATCTCGGGGACCTCGCTCCTGACGCTTATCACGATGTACGCTGTGTAGTTGATGTGGTAGTACTTGGAGTAGAAGGTGAGGGAGATGGTGTAGTTCCCGCTTGCCCCGGATGGAACCTGCACCGTGGCAACTTCCCTTATCCAGTCATAGACGGATTCCCTGTTCCACGAGGGATTCTCATTTATGTCCACCTGAAGTTCCCCTCCCGGGACGATGTGAAATTCCGTGTCGTTAACCGCCCCGCCGTTGGCCAGGTAGACATAGAAACTGAGGGATTCACCCGGGTTTGCCTCGTAGTATCGCCGTTCCACGAAGCCGTCTGGTATGTAGTACGGCGCGTCCCCGTATTTGTATATGGTCAGGAAGTATCCCGCGAAGAAGGTGGCCACGGACTCGTTGCGTATCACCACGCCCACAGTGTGCGTATCGTTGTCGAGGTACCATGTGTCCCAGTTGGCGTCCCCGATGTAAACCGCGTCGTCCGCTATTACCAGTTTCAGGTGGGTTAGCACAGCGGATGAGTCGTAGATCACATCCACACCGTTGCCGGAAAGGTAATCATATGAATCTTCGCTGTCGTGGTCGTCCAGGATGACCTTCGCGATTCCCCTCTTCTCAACTATCCCGTTCACCAGGTTATCCACCTTCTCCTCGGCGCCGGTGGGGTTGGAGTAGTACGCCATGGTGTACATGGCCACGTATAGCCTGTTCTGAGCCAAGGATATCAGGTCCCTCAGGGCATCATAGGTGTATCCGTCGTAGCATGTTTCAATCACCATCCCATCGCTTTCCTCCCTCGCTGGCGATAGAGAAGGGGTGAGATTCGCATCATCCCAGAGCGATTGGAAGTACCCCTCGTAGAATCCGGCGATGCTCCTGTTGAATATGAGAACCCCGTACTCGTTGTTCTTCTCCATAGCGTAGGGGCTCCAGTTGTGCGATCCGAGGTACACCACGCGCCCGTCTATCACCACCATCTTTGTGTGTATGAACTTTTCGGAGGAGTCGTTCTTCACGGCCACCCCGCCGTCCCTCAGGTATTGTGCCGCGTACCTGTTGGACGAGATGTCTCCCTCGTAAATAACGAGCACATCCACGCCCCTGTTCTTTGCGGAGATGAGCGAATCCAGGAGCGTTTTCACGGGCTCGTAATCGCTCATAACGTTCATGGAGATGTGTATGTAGGAGGTTGCATTGTCAATCAGGTGCTTGAGCATGGGTGCATAGCCGTAGTTCTCTATCGGGATAATGTGCAGACCCTCGCTGTCCCATGATCTCGTCGCTCCCACGCCGGAGGCGGCAGGCCCCGCATGGAATGGGGCGTAGAAAAGTAGAAGCACGAGGATAAGCGCGGATACCCTTCGGAAGGAGGAGAATCCCATAAATGGGTTAGGGTGAAGAACCCTATAAACCTTTCCGCGTCAGCGAGGGTAGAACCTGTCCATGAATGCGGCCAGCTTCCTGACGGCCTTACCTCGATGAGAAATGCGGTTCTTCTCCTCGGTGCTCATCTCCGCAAAGGTCTTCTCGAATCCCTCAGGGATGAATATGGGGTCGTACCCGAACCCGTTGGTGCCGCGGGGCTCCTCCGCGATGATCCCGTGGCATATGCCCACCAGCTTGTAGTTTACCCCCTGGAACCGTATCCCTATGACGGTCTTGAAGTAGGCCCTCCTGTTCTCAACTCCCCGCAGTAGCGCGAGGATGCCATCATTCCCGATGGTCCTGAATACGTATGCGGAGTACACCCCGGGAAAACCATTGAGCGCTTCTATGAACAGCCCCGAGTCGTCTATGATGAAATCCCCGTCAATTCTATCCGATAGGTAATTCAGCGAGAATTCCACAACTTCCTCCAGTGTGTCCGCCTGGATCTCGGGGTACTCCATGTCCAGCATTTCCAGGTCTGGCACTATCTTCCTGATCTCCTCGAACTTGTGCCTGTTGTGGGTTACCAGTTTAAACATACCTCCTGCGCCTCCTTATCTCCTCTACCTTCTCCAGAATCTCGTCGCCCATTATTCTACGGTATTCGTCGTAGAAATCATCCATGAGGTGGTACTTGCGGAAGTGCGCTGACTGCATGGACTCGTCGAACATGTGGATGTCCACGGCCATAGCCTCCGTGTCCGCATCCTTCTCGGCCATCCCGAAGTCAATAAGGTATATCTCACCATCGCGGTATATCATGTTGCTCGTTGTCAGATCTCCATGGGCGATCCCGGCACGGTGCAGCCTCGCTGCCACCCTGGCCACCTCCCTCAGGATTGAGCGAACCTCTTCATCGGAGAGTTCGTTTATCGTGTCAAAGAGCGTGTCTCCCGGGATTTTCTCCATGACTATGTCGTAGTCGTCCAGGTCGTAGATGATCGGTGAGAGGATCCCCGCCCTCTTTACTTCGTGCATTATTCTGGCTTCCCTGCGCGTCCTCTCCTTCCTTATTGCGTGGTCTATCTCCTTTATCCTGTACCCCTTCTCTATCCTCCTCTTCATGAGCGCGTCCCGGCCGAAGAAGACCTCGGGCACCATCTTCGCCTCGGCACCGGGCATGTCGTCGTAGCGCTTCTCGTGTCTCCGCACTTCCCATGGCACTTCCATGGCGTCTGTCCTGAACTTCTGCACCACTGCAGTATCCTCAATCCTCATGCTGTACCCGTGCTTGAGGTATAGCAATCCCAGATACGCGATCATAGCACCGTTGTCCACGCAGAATTCGCCCGGGGGCACATACATCTTCGCGCCGCGCTCCTCGGCCATGGCGCGCACCATCTCCTGCAGGCGCCTGTTCCTTGCGACACCTCCCGCCAGGAGAACCTCGTCCTTGCGAAGGTGCGCGAGGGCCCGCTCCGTAACTTCTGTGAGCATGGCAAAGGCTGTCTCCTGCACGCTGTATGCGATGTCCTCCTTTCTCTCCCTCCCAATGTGGGATTTCGCAGCCGTTAGAAGGCCGGAGAAGGATATGTCCATGCCCTTGACGGAGTAGGGGAGGGACAGGTACTTCTCTCCCTGCAGGGCCATCTTCTCTATCCTCGGACCCCCGGGGAAGGGTATGCCCATCTCCCTGGCCAGTTTGTCAAGCATGTTGCCTATGCCTATGTCCAGCGTTTCGCCGAACACCCTGTACCTTCCTGCAGCGTAGGATATTATTTGCGTATTCCCCCCGGATACGTAGAGCATCACGGGGTCCTCCGCGCCGGTGGTGAACCTCCCTATCTCAAGGTGGGCGACGCAGTGGTTCACCCCCACTATGGGAACATTCAGCTTCATGCTGAGAACCCTGGCAGCCGTGGCTACGGTGCGGAGACAGGGACCTAGACCAGGACCCTGGGAAAAGGAGATCCCGTCTATGTCCTTCCAGGATATCCCCGCTTCTTTCACCGCTCTCTTCAGGAGATCGGGCAGCACCTGTGCGTGGTGGTTTGCGGCTTCGCGGGGGTGTATGCCGCCTTCGGGGGGCCTGTACATGTCCGATACATTCGCGAGCACCTTTTCCTCGGATACTATGCCCACTCCGGCTGTGTGGGCCGTGCCCTCAATGCCGAGAACTATCATCCTTCACTTCCCCCTTATGTACGGCAGAAGAAAATGCCTCATGGCCCTCAGGGAGTTTATGTCCTTGGACACGATTCTTATCTCCCCACTTTCAAAGTCGAGTATCAGAAGGCCACTCTCGTCCAGCCTGACGTCCCTTATCGCCTCCGCGGGGATCTCGTACCAGGTGTTGTCGCTGTTGAGGAGCACACCATCTACGGAGAGGTAAAGGTGCCCCTTCTTCCAGAGGAACCTTATCTTGTCTGGCCTCCTGTCCATGTCTATCACGTACTCAACCTTCCCCACCTTCTTCACTTTCAAATCCACCACCGGAATCATTTGATGTGCCCCAGGCTGAACGAACCGAGCTGGATGCCACTCTTGCTCGCGGTGACCTCGATCCAGCTCCTGCTCTGCACCTCGGTTATGCCGTGCACGGTGAGATACGTCTTGTGCGCCTCGATCTTGAATTCTATCATGCCGTCCATCAGGTAGCCGACCATCTGAATCTCGTTCTCACTATGCAGGCCCTTCTCGAGGAGGTAGAGGGAGACGGCGTTGTCCCTGTTTCTCCTCGTGGTGAAGGGCTGCAGGAACTTGAGCAGGGACTGCTGGTCCATGTATGCCATGACCGTGGAGAGGCTCATGAAGGCGAGGCGGTAGTATGGGTGCTTCTCCTTCAACTTCTTTGCTATGTCCTCCACGGCCTTGCTTATCCCATCCACATCGGTCTGGGAGTCGAGGTATATTACGCCCTCTATCTCCTCTTCCTCCCCGATGCTCTTGGAGTACGCGTCCACGTAGTGAACCAGGCCCATCTTCTCGTACTGCTCGTAAGCGGGGAGCACGAAACTCATAGCTTCCCGGATCTCTGAGACAGTTTTGTCCGTTAGAATCCACACAACCGGCACTCCCTTCTTCAGGCCCTCAGCCATGAAGGAGTATATCAGGACCTCCTTCTTGCTGTATGGTGGTCCGTATATCAGTATGTTTGACCCGATAGGAAATCCCCCGTAGAGGAGGTCGTCTAGCCTGCGGGTTCCCGTGCGGACCTTCCTCTCCTGTATCTCCGCCTTTATCTCCTCCTCCGCCAGCGCGAGCTCTTCCTCCACGAGTCCCTCCATCTTCGCCTTTATCTCGCGTTCCTTCGCCTCCAGGTACTTCATCTTTACCCGTAGTTCCTCCTCTTTCCTCCTTATCTCGTCCTGGAGGTCCTCCAGCCTCCTTTTTAGGGCGAGTTCGTCCATGTTGCCCATCTGGCTGCGCATCATCTCAAGGTTGCGCAGCTCCTTTTCGAGTTTCTTCTCGCGGAACATCAGGTCCTGCTCCCTTCTAGATAGCTCCTCCTCCTTGTACTTGATCATATCCTGGAGCTTCTTCATCTCCTCTTCCTTGATCCTCAGCTCGTTCTTCAGTTCGCTTATGAGCCTGTCCTTCTCCGCGATCTGCTCGCTCAGGTCCTTTATCTCGTCCAGGAGCCTCTGCACATCTCCGTCCTTCACAAGGTTCTTCAACTCCTCTAATTGCTCAGGAGAGATTCCCCCAGCGCTGCTCACCTGGAGCGCGAGTTTCTTCTCCCTCATCTCCAGTTCTATCTCCTTCTGCTTGAGCTCCATCTCCAGGAGTTTGAGTTCCTTCGCATCCTGGGGCAGCTCCTTCACGGCCTCCTGCTTGAGTACCTCTATCTCCTTCCGGAGCTTCTCAATCTCCTCCTCAAGTTCCTCCCTCTTGCTCGTCTCCACTTCGAGAAGGCTCTTCAGCTTGAGATTCTCCTGTATAACCTCGTCTATGCTTACCTCTCCCCCCTCCACCGATGCCTTCATCTCCGCACTCTTCTCCTTTATCTCCTCCACCTTTTCCTGACCGAGTTCTCGCTCCTCGGCCCACCCGAGAAACGCTTCCTCGTCCCCCTCGAGCCACCTCTTCAGGGCGTCGGAGTCCTCCTCATCACCGATGGGCACGTCTATCTCGTCCCCGCCCAGGAGCCAGCTCTTCAGCGACTGCTCGTCCTTTATTGCCTCGTATTCCTCGCGGGTGTACTTAGCACCGCAGCTATCGCAGGTGAGGGTCTCGGGATCTATAACGCCTCCGCACTTGGGACAGATAACCTTATCGAGGCTCATATTCATCCTACGAGGGTCATCCTCACAACGTTGTTCCCTCTCAGGATCACAACACCTATCTTGCGCGTCATCTCGGGTGTGGTCTCCACGGTGTCCTCCAGGACCATGTTCATGTAGTCGTCATACCCTATCAGCTTTCCCTCGAGAACCCTGTTGTCCTTGAGGAGCAGCGATATGCGCTTCCCGAGAAAGCTTTCCAGCATCTTCAACGGCATCGTCATTCTTCCACCATCCCCGCTAAATTCATCCAAGCATATAAACGTTTAGTTGAAGTCAAAGAAATCCTCCTCTTCACCCTGGCCACTCTCCATAATCTCCTGCAGCAGGCTGCGGATGAGCTTCTTCATCTCGTCCATCTCTCGTTTCAGGTGCTTAACTTCCTCTGCGAGCTGCTTCACGTCAACATCCTTTGGCTCCATACGTCATCATACCTTTGGCTGTATTTAAACTTACGCATTAATCGAAGGGTAGGACCTCGTCTATGAGGTCAACGTGGCTCAGTATCATCCTGCGGCAGCAGTACCTCTTGACCCCGAGCTCGTCAAAGATCTGCTCTATCTCCTCCGGCGTGGGATCCCTCTTCTCGTTCTCGCGGATGAAGCGAACCCTGCTAACGAAGGCCATGTAGTCAGAAGCGATGACGCGGCCGCAGGAAAAACAGCGTACAGGGATGATCACGAGGATCACCTGTACGACTTCTGCCTGCGCTTCCTCGCACCCCTGCCCAGGGGCAGCTTCGGAAGCTTCCTGCGCACGTCGTTCACCAGCAATGTCCTGTCGTACTCCTTGAATATCTCCTCTATCTTGGGATCGTTGTCAAAATACTTCAGCAGGGCCCTTGCCACGGCGGTTCTGGCG
Source organism: DHVE2 group archaeon (assembly GCA_015520985.1). Lineage (GTDB taxonomy): Archaea > Thermoplasmatota > Thermoplasmata > Thermoplasmatales > Aciduliprofundaceae > JAADDK01. Next base: position 8,945 of record WAOY01000033.1, on the reverse strand, counting down.
GCCTCTGCCTGGCCCATTACCCCGCCGCCTTTTACCTTCACTTCCACATCCACCTGGTTCACCCTGTCACCTATGAGCTCGATGGGCTCCATTATTGTGAGCCTGGCAACCTCGGGCTCGTAAATCTCAAAGGGCATGTGGTTTATCCTGAACCTACCCTTACCTTCCTTCACAACCGCCCTGGCGATGGCGGTCTTCCTCTTGCCGCTTGCTATGGCAACCTTCATGACGATCACCTCATATCTTGGCACCCAGGTGCCTGGAGAGTTCCTTGAGGGTTACATAGCCCTTCAGCTTCGTGTTCCTGGCGTCCTCGTAAACCTCCACCTCACCCTGAAGGTCCTTTGGAACTCCCATATAAACGCGGAGCCTCTTGTACGCTTCCTTCCCAGAGGCCTTCTTCATCGGGAGCATGCCACGAACGGTGCGCCTGAGGATCCTGTCGGGCATCTTCGGGTAATAGGGACCCTTGCGCACGCTGCCTATGTTCCTCCTCTCGGTGTACTTCTCAAATATGTAGTCCTTGTTGCCTATGATCACCGCCTTCTCCGCGTTGATCACGACGATCTCCTCTCCGTTGAGTAGGTCCTTGGCGATCCTGCTTGCGAGGCGTCCGAGAACCATGTTGCTGGCGTCTATAACCTTCACCTTCATCACCCCATGATCCTGACGTTTGAGCCTCTGGGGTTCTCCTCCACGAGCTCCATTATGGTGAGAACCCTGCCACCCGCCTTCTTTATCTTCTCCTCGGCCTTCCTGCTTATCTTCCAGGCGGCAACGGTTACCTTCTTATCCAAAACACCTGAACCGAGCACCTTGCCCGGGACTACTATCACTTCGCCCTCGTTGGCGTACCTCTGTATCCTGCTGAGGTTCACCTCCGCGTAGTTGCTGCTTGGGCCCTCGAGCCTCTGGGCTATGTCCTTCCATATCTTTGCGTTGTTCTCGCGAGCCTTGAGCTTCAGGTCCGTTATGAGTTTTACCAGTTCAGGGTTCTCCTTCTTCATTTTTAATCCCCCGATTCGCACACTGCAATAGGCATTTCCTTTATAAATGTTTTCATATTCCCCGTCGTGAGGAACCTGAAATACGTCGCAGGTCTCGTGTCCGTGTCCCTGGTGTGGGGTGCCACCTTTCCCCTGGTAAAGGAATCGCTTGACTACATCACGCCTATGGGCTTTGTAACCCTGCGTTTTCTGCTCGCCTCCCTCGTGCTCCTCCTTTTCTACGCCGGAAACGTGCGGAAGAATCGAAAGGCTCTGAAACCCTCGCTGATGCTGGGGATTTTCCTCTTCCTTGGGTACGCGTTCCAGACCATCGGCCTGGATTACACCACATCTTCCAATGCGGGTTTCATAACTGGGCTCTACGTGGTGTTCACACCCATATTCTCGTACTTCATAGTCAAGGAGAAGCTGACCGCCCGCATCGTCCTCGCTTTAGTCCTCTCCCTTTCGGGTATGTACCTGCTGTCCGGCGTGTCAGGTTTCAACCCGGGAGATATCCTCGAACTACTGTGCGCCATAGCGTACGGAATCCACGTCGCACTTATAGGAAAGTTCAGCAGATCCTACGATGCACCAACCCTGACGGTCATGCAGCTTTTCTTCGTCTTTTTCTTCTCCTCGTTTATCTGGGGTGCCGAAGGTTTTCCCATGGTGGCATCCCCCCTGCTCGTATTCGGTATTGTGTTCACGGGTATATTCGCATCTGCCATTGGTATCCTGGTGCAGGTCCACTCCCAGCGGTACATCCCGCCTTCCCGGGCTGCGATAATATTCACCACCGAGCCCGTATTCGCTGGGATATTCTCCTACATATTCCTGGGTGAAACCCTCGGCACATTCGGGATGATCGGCGCATCGCTCATATTCATCTCCATGCTTCTCGCAGCCTCCGAAGGAGGGAATCGAGAACTTCCGTAGCCCTGCCGAGAAGAACATAATCCGCTATTATCGATACCGGCGTTTTTTCTATGTTCACCTCGACCACCGTGGCGCCGTAATCCTTGGCTATGTATGGTAAAGAAGCGGCGGGATGCACCTGCGCCGAGGTGCCTATGACGAAGAAGACGTCACTTTCCCTAGCAACCTGGAATGCTTTTTCCACCCCGTAGACGGGCTCGCCGAACCACACAACATCGGGCCTAAGGATGGAATTGCATTTGGGACATCTGGGTGGAATTTCACCCAGGGGTACCTCCCTGTTCTCCCCGCGGTAGTCACAGGAGGTGCACCTCACCCTCCATATGTTCCCGTGCATCTCAATTACGTTTTTGCTTCCCGCCTCCAGGTGAAGGCCATCGATATTCTGCGTTATCACCCACATGTCGTAATGCTTCTCCATCTCAGCCAGGGCGATATGCGCCCTGTTCGGCTTAGCCCTCGCAATGTTTTTCCTTCTCTCGTCGTAGAATCTCCACACGAGTTCTGGATCTTCAACGAATCCCTCCACGGTCGCCACTTTCTCCACGGGATAGCCCTCCCAGAGGCCGCCGGAGCCGCGGAAGGTCGGTATACCACTCTCGGCGCTTATTCCCGCACCTGTGAGAACTCCGATCTTTCTCGCCTCGAGCAGCACCTTCACCAGGCTATCGGGGATGTGAATTCCCATGGTTTGGTGGTATTCATCGCATCGTATTTCTATGTTTCCCAGGTTCCCAGGAGATCGCGGAGTTACCGAAAATTTAAAATAACACAATGGCAATCATTCAATCCATGGAAAGGTATGCTGAGTATATACTAGGGCTGGATGTGGCAGCGGTGATATCGGCGGTACTGATATTCTTCTTCGGTAATCTGCAAGCCGAGACCGTATTCCTGCTTGCGACGCAGATGATATTCACGCTTGTCATCCTCGCACTGGCGTTCACCTTCCTCTATTATCTACAGTTAGGTAAAAACAACTGGCTCCTCATGCCATCCCTCGTGATACTGGCCATTGGGGCAGCCATCACGTTCTTCTCCTGGTTCATTGGCGGGGTGATATCCCTCATAGCCCTCTTCTTCCTGCTGCTGTGCAAGGACATAGCCGGCGATGAGAAGAGGGGGGTTATCCTCTCATACGTGGGCTTCGCCCTTCTCGCGGTGATGCCCCCGCTGGGCGCGTTCCTGTCTCTGCAGTTCGGAGTCCTGGATTATATGGTGCTTTCCTTGGGGACCATCTTGGTGATCGTAGGTGTAGTTCTGACCATACGCTCCAGGAAGCACGTTGAGACGGTAAGCGTGGGGTTCCTACTCCTTACCCTTTCATTCCTGTTCCTGGCGCCATCACACGAACTCCTCAGCATACACGCCAACGGCAGCTACGGTGTATATGACCTCACCATCATAAGCATGGCATCGCTTGTGTTCTTCGTGTTCTTTGCAAACATCCTGGTTTATCGTCTGGCGGAGAGAAAGGTCATCGAAGATATTGAGAATGGATACAAACTTCTCAGGAAGGGGAAGTACAAGGAGGCCGTGGAGCACTTCAGGAGGGCGTACAAAGCCCTTCCCGACGACGAGCGCGTTCTGAATGGCCTTGGCCTCGCGCTCATGAAGATGGGCAATTACAAGGAGAGCGAAGAGTACCTCAGGAAACTCGTCAGGATAAGCAATGACAAGGTTTACAAAACGAACCTCGGAAACCTGTACTTCAGGAGCGGGAGGATAGACAAGGCCATGGAGATATATCAGGAGGTTCTGAAGGAGGATCCACACTTTTACAACGCGCTGAACAACCTGGCCAGGTGCTATATGGAAAAGGGCGAGTACGAGAAAGCCCGCGAGCTCCTGGAGAAGGCGATAGAGGTGGATCAGGACAAGAAGGCCGCCAAGGTCAATTATTACTTTCTTCTCACCGCTATGGGGATGGATGAGGAGGCCAGCAAGTACAAATCACAGCTGGGTGGGTTGGTAGAATGAGCGAGGAATACACGAAGCTTCCGTTTATAGGGAAAAAGCGAGCCCGCAAGCTCGAAGAGGCCGGCATCGGCATAGAAGAGATTGCCAAGATGGACGAGGACGAACTCAAGAAGCACATCCCCAGGATATCCCGGGGAAAACTGAAAATAATAATCGCCACCGCCAGGCAGTACGCCGGCAGGATGTACGACATCATGGATGCCCTGGGCCTGGATAAGGAACAGGCGAAGAAACTAGCGTACAACGAGTACGATGTCCAGAAGATCGCCCGGGCAAAGAAAGAGGAGATAGCGAAGATCCTGGGTGTAAGCGAGAAGGAAGCATTTGACATCATATTCCGAGCGGCCCTCAAGACCGGGGTTAGGAAGGCCGAGGTCCGGGTAAAGAAGGAGCAGATAAACCACAACGTTATACTTTCCAAAGAGGGTTTCGTGAACGGATTCGGCGCTCCCAAGATCAAGGAGGAAGAGAAGAAGAGCTTCAGGCTGATTCCCTTCATTATAGTTATCCTCCTGGTTGTCTCTGCTGCCGCCGCGGTTTTCTACATGCAGGCCCCGTCCCTCAGAATCGATGGAAATTTCGGCGAATGGCAGAGCGTCGGGGGGTATCCCCTGGGAGATTCCATTTACAAGTACAGGTATGATTCGGGTGCGCTTTACTTCTATATCCATGAGAGGGGTATGTTCTCCGAAGAGGAGAGTTTCTACGTTTTCATAGACGACGGGAGGAACGATGGGTATTACGTTGACGGAATCAAGGCGAGCTACGTTGTGGAGTTCTATGGCTGGAACGGAACCCTAAAAGGCGCCACCCTGTGGAAGCACGTGAGCGGACAGTACCTGTGGAACTTCACAAAGAGCAGCGGTCTCATATACTCGGCGGGGGATAACGGTGTAGAGTTCATGATAAACGGTATCCCCAGCGATTCCCGTGTTGAGGTTATGATGAAATCAGGGGATATTCTGAGATCTCCCCCAGTTTATGTCTCCTCCCCTACTGCGCAGGTGGTTGTTAGCACCCTGAAAGACGTGGTCAACGATGGGGACGCGGCTCTGGAAATCAACATTACCTCTCCGGTGAAATTCCACCTCAAATCCCTCGTCGTTTACTGTGAGGGTGCGGATGTGGATAACGCGACGGTAATGGGATCCGGTTTCTCCCTAAGTACATCTGGACAGGGTGGCATTGTGCGTTTCGATGTGGATCGAGATATCAAGAGTGAAAAGCTCCTCTTTTCTGCTAATTATTCAGGTGCAACCGGTAGCGTTCTCTCCTTCACCGTTGAGATGTCATCGCGGGATGTTGCTTTCTCATATCTCTACGAAACGTCCAAGGTTTATCTTCGTGCTGCTCCCTCCTCTGTTATAATAGATGGGGCCTTCGGCGACTGGAAGAACAGGACCGGCGATATACTTATGGATGCATCCGATGCAAATATAGACCTTGTTAATTATTCCCACACTCCAACCATGGACAAGGTGTACTTCGAAGTTCGCGGTGAATTCATGGGCGGTGACGATGTGCCAATCGTGAGGAAGTGGGCACCCAAGGACAGCGACAGGGATGGGGTACCTGATAAGTACGATCCGTATCCCCATGATTTCAACAACGATGGTACCCCCGATAAGGATTCCAACGGGGATGTGGACGGGGATGGGTACATTGACTACCCTGCGGGAAACGATACATGGCTAAATACCACTATCCCTTCTGACTTCCCCAAACCATATGCGGGAAGGCATGTTAGCGTGTACATAGGTCCCGCGCCCCCGGTAAGGCCCAAGAATGGAAATGATACTGCGGAGATATATATAGGCTACAGCAATAGCGGTGCGCATTTTGACTGGGTTCCGTTCCCCGTGAACTATAAGATAACCATCTCCGGCAGAGATGGGATTTACAACGCACATATGTACAAATACTCATCTGGAAACTGGCTAGATATGGGGGAGATAAACAGTATCGCCTCAGGGTATCACGCAGTGGAGCTTTCCACAGGCCTCAAACTTCAGAATGCGAGGATGTGGATAACAGTGTTCAACTGGGAGAATCAGTATGATATGCCTTCTATTTCGAAAAACTCAAGGTCATATTCCACATCTAATGTTTTTTATTTTCACGCCGATCCTAACGGAAATCCTAACTATATGGACTGGAACCTCGGCTCAAGTGATAATAGCGTTACTCTGCAATTAGCCTTAGGATCTCAGAAAGTGTATACATTGTGGAGATATGAGAACGAGATGACGGAAAGATATAATGTAACCTCTGCAACTGTGTCTTTTTACCTGAATGATGCCAGTATACAGGGTACGGATTACCTTAACATATCCCTAGTTTCAATAAACACTTCTGCAAATAATGCTGAGTTGGTAGCATATAGCAACATAAGTGGGACCGATTTATCAAATAGTGTAGGTACCAAATACACAACGTCTCTGAATGTGGTTGGCGATTATATCGGTAAAGGCCTTATAATGGGTGTGTATTTCACTTTCTCTGGGGATCTCATTGGTGCATACTATAATGACTACATAGATATATCTTACAACAACTCTTCCCCAAAGGATTCAAATATCACGATAACCACGAATTCCACCATGTTGGTGAAAAATGTCTGGACTGTTAATGACACCACAAGGGTCCTTCAGAGTCACTTCAAAAAAGGTGAAACTGTTGGCGTATACGCCAATGTCACTGATCCACTGGGTGCAACTCATATTGCAGATTCAACAACGCTTGATATAACTGATGCACTTGGTAACACGATAATTTCTGGAAGCAAAATGACGTGGGATTCCGATGGGTTCGGTTGGGTACATTTCTATTTTTCGTTCCAATTGGTTAGTAATATTAGTCATCCTTATGTCTTTGTGGGAAAATATTCTATTTTAGTGCAGGCATCAGATATGGAAGGATTCGCTGCAAATGGAAATGGTTCGTTCTGGATAAACAGCGGATTGAAGAGGGCCGCATCTAAGTATCTTTTTGTACCTGTTGGTGAGTCGCATATCTGGTTCAGGCACCGTATAGTGAACATAGGCGACGGGGACGATGTTTACAATTTCAGGTTTTCTGCTGCGGATCCCCCGAAATTTGACGTGAGTATATACTTTGACAGTAATGACAACAGGCTTATAGATTCCAGTGACGTGCTGTACGCGGTTTACAACGCGTCACAGGGTGCGTGGACTTACAAGAAAAATGACACAGACGGTAACGGCGAGCCCGACATAACCGTTATTCAGGGAGAGGGGCCGAGGATTCTGATAGCCATGAATGTTACCCTCACCACCACGAATCCCAGCACATACTCAAATCTGACAGTTATTTCGTTCACAGGCAATTCTTCGTACACGGTGAACGACGTAGCGAAGGTCAGGGAGGTGAAAATAAAGACTTTGTATCTGTACGGCGGTGGTGACACATATCCAACAATAAATGATTCTCTATATCCCTTAGAACCAAATGGCACAGCAGATCTAACTATTCAGAATACCCAGATGTGGGAGTACTGGAATATGACTACCCCTTTCCTAAATGACTTTGTGCTGGCAGGTGATATTGCAGTTAAGCTTTATATTGATAATGACATACGTCCACCAACTGATGTGACTATAAATGTGACCTTGACTCTAAGTGATGGTACTTATGTAGGGTCTGCGACATATTTGGTTCCTGGAAGAACATATCAGTGGAATACTATAATTATCCATCCTGTAATATCCCTAATACCCGCGGGAGATACTATATCAATGAAGTGGTATGCAGACAACACACTTACACTTCACTTTAACTCCACAACATACCCCTCTCGCATAGAGTTCAACACTACCTCCTACATATACGTAGAAAATGTGCAACTCTACAACCTTACAGCCAGCGGCCCGGTTTTGCAGAGCAATTACAGTGCGGGGGATACCATGAATATAACCGCTGTGGTCAGGGAGCCATTTGGATCATTTGATGTTAGAAACGTTACCGCCAATATAACCAGTCCGAACGGGACCTTGTATAGTGTGAATCTTAAACTTACTGAGGTGCATCCGTTGATAGGTACATTAATCTACAACGGCACCTTCAACATCCCCTCCGATGCCCTCGTTGGAACTTACTACGTGAATGTCACCGCCATTGAGGGAAACGGCGTGCAAAATAGCTCTTACACGACCTTCCAGATAAACTGCAATATATCTATCTCTCCGCACACTAACTCCTCCACAGGAACGGTGGTGTGGTACAATCATACAATATGGAATAACGGCAGCGGGTACGACATAATAAATGTACTTGTGGAATCGAATCAGAACGTCAATATAACCCTCTATATGTACCAGAGCGGATCATGGGTGGTGATAGCGTACAGCAACACCGGAACAGGGTGGAATAGTATAACATCCGGCTACGATCGCGATAACGATGGGAACCCGGATTTCCTTGTGCCAAACGGTGGAAGCGTGAGAATTGCAGTGAAGGTAACCACGAATACGAATGTTAAGACATACGTTAACATATCCAGTGCTTTCTCCACATGTGCCGACAACTCCGTGGACAGCACGACGGTTCCAGAGTTCCATTATGTGGCAATTGTGATGGCCGCACCTCTCTTCATGGTGTTCCTGAGGAGAAGGAGAAAATAAATCCCTCTCCCCCTTTTCGGCAGAAAGAGATAAATAAAAGGAGAGAAATAGGGCTGCGATATGAACCAGCTCAGCAGAGGAATAGCCGATACGGCGTACAGGGCATACGAGAAGAAACTTCTCGATATTGTGAAGAAGGGTGTCATTCCGAGACATGTAGGTATAATTATGGATGGAAATAGAAGATTTGCGAGTGAGCTTGGGCTTGACCACTTCCTCGGGCATGATATGGGTCGAAAGAAGCTGGAGGAGGTGCTGGAGTGGTGTCGCGAACTCGGAATAAAGATAGTCACGGTATACGCTTTCTCCACGGAGAATTTCATGCGGAGCCGCGAAGAGGTAGAGCATCTAATGCGCCTTTTCGTTGATAGCCTCAAACAGGCGGCGGACGATGAGAGAA
>WAOY01000032.1 GCA_015520985.1 DHVE2 group archaeon | reverse complement strand
GGACGCCAATATTTCTATCCCTTCCAACCCATAGCTTTAAATACTATGCCCCCTATGCGACGGCACGGGGCAGGTGAAAGCGATACAGAGATTTCAGCTGTCCATGTGTTTAGAGGAAGTGATAGTATGTATTTCGAGGAGATGGACATAGATGAGAGGACAAAGAAAGCCCTGAGAAAAAGAGGTTTTTCTCAAGCGACGGATGTGCAGGAGAGGAGCATACCCTTCGCCATGAAGGGCGATGTGATAGTTCAGGCGAAGACCGGATCCGGAAAGACCCTGTCTTTCTTAATCCCCATATTCGAGGGGATTGAAGGAAAGGGGAACGAGGCCCTCATACTCGTGCCCACCCGCGAGCTTGCGCAGCAGGTGGAGAGGGAGGCGAGGAGCATAGCTAAGGAGTACGGATTCAGGACGATCGCAATATACGGCGGGGTGAGCATGGACAACCAGATAAAGAACCTGCCGGCGAGTATAATAGTTGGAACGCCGGGGAGAGTAATGGACCTAATGCGCCGAGGGCATCTCGATTTGAGTGGGATAAAATTCCTGGTTCTGGACGAGGCGGACCGCATGCTGGACATGGGGTTCATAGACGACATAAGGTGGATTATTTCCAAGGCGAACAGGAACCGCAGGACCCTTCTCTACTCAGCTACCATGCCCCCCGAGATAATACGCCTTGCGAAGAGGTACATGAGGAACCCCGAGAGGATATTCCTGTCCAAGGACGAAAAGGCGCCGGAGAAGATAAAGCAGTACTACGTGGAAGTATCGAAGGGGGATAAGCTCAAGAAGCTCGTAACGTTGCTCAACGAGGAGAAAGGAAAGTATCTTATATTCCTCAACACGAAAACCGGCGTTCAGTACCTCGCGCGGAGATTGCGCGAAGCCGGGTTTCCGGCGAGGGAGATACACGGAGATATGAGGCAGGCATCCAGGACGAGGGTCATGGACGACTTCAAGGCTGGAAAGGTGAACATACTCATCGCCACGGACGTGGCATCTAGGGGCATAGATGTTCAGGGCATAACGCACGTGGTGAACTACGACGTTCCGCGGTACCCGAAAGACTACGTGCACCGCATTGGAAGAACGGGGAGAATGGACGCCAACGGCAAGGCGATAACCTTCGTGACCCCCGACGACATGGAGTTCCTCTGGAGAATAGAGGACTACCTTGGCAGGAAGATAAAGAGAATTGAGATAGAGAACGGGATCGTGGAGGAGAAGGAGGACTACCGCAGCAGGGCGGACGAGTTCGGTATGCTTACCTTCGAATTTTACCTCGCCAGGCCCGCCGGAGAGTGGGAGATTGTGCGCGAAGCGGAGAAGCACGGGATAAGCGAAGAGGGAATCGGGATGATAGACCTCCAGGGATCGCGTGGTAGGATGAAGGTGCACTACCGCTACGCGGATAAGATTGCGAACGTGCCCATATTCGAAGAGGTGCGCCTGGCGTGATGGGAAAAACTATTTTAACCACGCCTCTTTTTTCTCCGCAATGCTCCTTATAAAGCTCGGAGGAAGCGTGATATCGAATAAGAAGAACTACCGTGATTACCGCGAGTCCGTGGTCCGGGGAATCGCGAAGAACCTGCCCAAGGAGGACCTGATCGTGGTGCACGGCGCCGGGTCCTTCGGGCATATACTGGCGGATGAGTTCAAGATAACCGATGGCTTTGAGGAGTGGAAGCGCCTCGGATTCGCGAAGATTGAGAGGGATATGCTGGATCTCAACCTCAGGATTCTCGATGCCCTCGTATCCGAGGACATCCCCGCGGTTTCAATGCCTCCGCACTCATTCATAACCATGGGGAAGAGCATGAACCTGGATATCTTCGATTTCCTGCTTGAGCATGGCTTCGTGCCCCTCACCTTTGGAGACGCAGTCTTCGACGTAAAAAGGGGAATAAACATCCTGTCGGGCGACATCCTCATGATGGAGCTCGCTAAGAGATACAGGCCCGATAAGACGATATTTCTCACGGATGTGGACGGGATATACACCGGACCACCTGATCGGGAGGATTCCTCGCTTATTCGCGAGCTTCCCAGGCACCTGGACCCCGAAACGGAGATCAAGGTTAGCGATGTAACCGGCGGGATGGATCTCAAGATAAGCGTTATGCGGGAGATCGCGAATTACAGCAAGGTATACGTGATAAATGGCTTCCACCCAGAGAGGATCAGGGCCGTGCTGAACGATGATGATTTCGTAGGGACGGTGGTTCTATGATCGAGGATCGCAAGCTGGAGCATATCAAAATCTGCTTGGACAAGGACGTGAACTCATCTCGCAACTACTGGGACGACGTCGTGCTGAAGCACGTGACCATACCGAAGGTGGACCTGGAGGACATCAATCTCCGGGTTGAATTCCTGGGCAGGGAGCTGCAGGCACCCATAATAATAGATGCGATGACAGGTGGCCACAAGGTGGCAAAGAAGATAAACGAGAACATCGCGCGGGCTGCGGAGGAACTGGGCATAGGCATGGCCGTCGGCTCCCAGCGCAGCGCCCTGGTGAATCCCCACCTGGAAGACACGTATTCCGTGGTGGCTGATTATGAGGTTCCGCTGAGGATGGGAAACCTCGGAGCCCCGCAGTTCGCCCTGGGCTACGGGGAGGAAGAGGTGAAGAAGGC
>WAOY01000031.1 GCA_015520985.1 DHVE2 group archaeon | reverse complement strand
TCCTCGGCTATGCTGTCCACCTTCCTCGGGATGTCGGGATTGTCCACGACATCTATTCTCTTCGGGATTATCCTCGGGCCTGTTGGGTGGAAGAATGTATCCAGGCTCGGTGTCAAGCTTACCTTCTCAACCTTGACCTCCGTGTCCAAGGGCTTCAGGGACATGGCTATCTCCTGAGTGGCATCCACTATCCTGCCCCTAGCCTTCCTCACGTTTACCCTGGCGGATGTCCTCAAGAGGGAGGAAGTGCTGCGCAGTATGAAATCCAGGTCCTTTCCGTAGAGGATGGAGGTGTCGGAGAGCACCGGGGCGTTCTCGTTCTCGGAGACCAGCGGACCTGCGTAGACGTTTGGGTACCCGAACCTCCCCACGAAGATTGATGGCGGCGATAGCCCGAAGAGGGAGTCCCCACTGATCCTTATTCTGGGGAGATAATCCTTCGCAGCCTCCAGGATGGGGCACCTTGGCAGACCGCACCAGAGGCGCCCCTTGCACCTCACGCACAGCTCTCCGAACACGTTCACTCATTAGCCCTGGCGGAATTTAAGGGTTTCCCACGCCCCATGTCCCTTAAGTTTATGAACCCGGGGACGAACATGACAAGAGAGAGGGTGAGGTAAGCCGCGAAAAAGCGCGGATCGTACTCGCCCCTCCAGAGGGAGATGCCCTCCGTGAGCATGTATATCACGAGGAATGAGTAGCCAAAGGCCAGGTACTTCCTTATCTCGTAGTGGTGGAAGGGATAGAGGAAGACAAGCAGCGAGGTGGCGAGTAGAAGATTGTAGAGGAGGTAGAGGGGTGCTCCGGGAAGAAGAAAATAAAACCCAGTGGATGCCACGGCCAGAAGGGCCACGCAGATACTACCCCGCCTCCACCTGTCCTCAAGGAGTAGATATGAAAAAAGCGCGATGGATATTCCCGATACGAGGGATATCGCCGCCGAGAGGAGCATAGGCACGGTTGCGAATGCGGACCGTGATCCGGAGAGGGATGCGTATACCTGGATGTACTTTGCCAGGAAAAGCAGGATGAAGGGCACAAGGAGGAGAATCTTTCTCTTCATCCCTTGGGTAATGGGGGATAAAAATATAAACTTTCACATCATCTTCCCACCATGATCCTGAGGGACAAGAGCAAAATCACGAAGGTTCTCATCCTCCTTGAACTCCTGAAGGGGCGAAAGAAGCTGAGGGAAATAGCCAAGGAAATCGACATCACGGTGCAGGGCGTCTCGGAATACATAAGGACGATGGAGAGGGAGGGGCTGGTGAAGGAAGGCTCCGTTACCCTCAAGGGCCTGGAGTTCCTCTCGGATGCCATAGAGGAGATGGGGGACTTCGTCGCCGAGGCGAACAGCGTGATGAAGAAGGTGAAGGTGATAGAGGCAATCGCCGGAGAAGATATAGATGAGGGGGAGGAAGTCGGGCTATTCATGGAGGATGGATACATACATGCGTACAGGCGAGAATCCAGCTCCAAGGGCATAGCACTGAACTCGGCCAGAAAGGGAGAGGATCTCGGTGTCACGGCACTCCAGGGAGTTCTGAGGATCGATTACGGAAAGGTACGTGTTTTCTCGCTTCCCCCTATAGAGATGGGCGGCACCAGGGCGGTGAACAGGGAGAAGCTCAAGAAGGTGCTGGAGAACCGCAGGGGGGAGAAGATCGGGGTGTGCGGGGTTGTGGCTTACCTGGCGGTGAAGGATCTCGCCAAGATAGACTTCCAGTTCTCGGCGGTCAACGCGGCGGTGGATGCCCACTACAGGGGTGTATCCACCATGCTTTTCGTCTCCCAGAGCATGCTGCCCCATGCACTCCGCATACTGGAGGAGAAGGGCGTCCCATACGAACTGGAAACCCTCTGACTCACGGAAATATCTTGATGTTCAGTTCGGGAATTTCCACAGAGTTGCCCCTGGCAACGTGGCCCACCGCACGGGCATCTGGTATTCTCCTCTTTATCTCACCCTCGCATTCTTCCGGGGCTACCAGAACGAAGCCCATGCCCATGTTGAAGGTCCTGTACATCTCCTCTATGGACACATTTCCCCGCTGCGAGATTTCTTCGAATATCCACTGCGGCTCGAGGGGTTCATCGAGCACATAGCGCATCCTCTTCATACGGAGGATGTTGAGAAGGCCTCCTCCGGTTATGTGGGCCATCCCGTGCACGTCGCATTCCTTCAAAACGGGCAGGACTTCACGCACATATATCCTGGTTGGCTTGAGCAGTTCGTAGCCGATTTCAACGCCGCGGACCTTTTCGTGCAGATCCCCAAACACCCTCCTCGCCAGGGTAAGGCCGTTGGAGTGTATGCCCGAGCTAGGTATTCCGAAAATAACATCCCCTTCCTCCACCCTGTCCCCCGTGATCACATCCTCCTTTCTCACGATGCCTATGCTCGTGCCAGCAATGTCGATTCCATGGGTGATCTCGGGGAGCGTTGCCGTCTCGCCTCCCAGTATGGTAATATTCGCCTCCTCTGCCCCGCGATTGAGCCCTTCGCCGATCTGCTCCGCCATATCCAGATCGTAGGAGGAGAGGGATATGTAGTCCACGAACGCTATTGGCTCCGCGCCCACCGTGAGGGTATCGTTTACGTTCATCGCGATGCAGTCCACGGCCACGGTGTCCCACTTCCTCATCTCATTCGCCACGAGAACCTTCGTGCCCACGCCGTCGGTGTTCATGGCTATGTAGAAGTCCCCGAATTCTATCAGGCCGGTGAATCCGTAGGGTATCTTCCTCCTCTTAAAATCGCCCCTCTCGAAGGTTATCCGCGATATCAACCTGCGTATGAACTTCTCCTCCTCGTGAATATCCACTCCCGCTTCCCTGTAGTCCATGGCGGGGCATGGGAATGGGGTTAAATACCGTTTCCCATGCAACCATGTGCCAGCAAAGGTATGCGGCGTGGACCTGGCGGCGAAGGCGAAAAATATCACGGGGGTTGCCTTCATAGAGGGGAGGAGAATAACCGCGCGTTCCCTGCAAAGCGATGAGGAAATCCTGGAGACAATAAGGAGAGAAAAGCCGGAAATCGTGGCGATGGATGCCCCGCTCACCACCCGCACGGATAGATACGCGGAGAGGTACCTTGCGAGGTACGGTGCGCTCAGCCTGAAGATCCCTGCGATGATAGCCCTCGCCAGGAGAGCCCTCGCCCTGCGCGATGAACTTCGGGATTACGAAGTCATCGAGGTCTTCCCCACGGCCACCGCGAAGATACTGGGGTTCTACGATAGAAACAAGAAGAGGATGCTAAAGCACTTCTCCTCCTTCGAAATCCTCGGCGGGAAAAACGAGCACGAGGTGGACGCCATAATAGCGGCTTACACCGCGCTGCTTTACATTGAAGGAAAAACGGAAGAGGTGGACGGCGTAGTTATCCCGAGGTCACCCTCTGAACTTGGGGCGCATTGAGAGCAGGGCGGGCAGGGGCAATTTTGCCCTGGGGTATCCGCGGACCTTCTCCTCCAGGATTTTCAAGAATTCGTCCATCTTCATCACCTTAACGCCCTCCCCGCGAATGCGCACCGTCAGAATCTCCTCGCTGATTTCCTTCTCCCCGATGACCACTATGTAGGGTATCCATTCCTTCTCCGCATCGCGTATCTTGCGGGATACGCTTAAATCCCGATCGTCCAGGTCGACGCGGAACCCGAGGTCTGCGAGGTCATGCATCACAGCCGTGGCGTAATCCATGAACTCGTCCTTAACGGGGATTATGCGGACCTGCGTGGGCGAGAGCCAGACGGGGAGCATGGGCTTTCTGCCCCGCTGCGAGTCCATATACGCCTTCTCCAGCATCGCGTACATAACGCGCTCCACGGCCCCGCTGGGAGAACAATGAAGGATGTACGGGTTCTTCTTCTCCCCCTTCTCGTCGTAGTAGGTTATCCCGTACCGCTGGGCGTTCTCCACATCTATCTGCACCGTGCTCAGTGCGGCGGCCTTGTTCATGGCATCCACGAAGTTGAACTCGAATTTCAGCACGAAGTAGAAGAAGCGCTCGTCCCACATCTGGATAAGCACGGGCCTGTTCACGAGCCTTACCAGATCATTTATGAATTCCCGATTCTCCTCGTAGAAGTCCCTGGTGAATCTTATCGCGACTTCGTAATCCCCGAGCTCCAGGCCGAAATCTTTGAGCACGGATATGGCCATCTCGTACTGCCTTCGGAACTCCTCCTTGGCCTGCTCCATGTCCGCGGCGAGGGTGTGCATATCAGGCATTGTGAAGGCGCGCAATCTTCTTAACCCAACGAGTTCGCCCTTCTGCTCCCTGCGGAAAGCGTACTTGGCGAGTTCATAAATCCGAATGGGCAGCTGCTTGTAGGAGAAGGTGGCATCATGCATCAGGAGGAACTGCCCGAAGCAGGCCGCGAAGCGCAGGAAGTACTTGTCCTTGCCGCTCAGAACTATGTACTGCCTCGCCGGAAAGCGATTCAGATAAGATTTCAGCGATGGGTGGTTGTAATCGTACATAATCGGCGTCTCAACCTCCATTGCCCCGTAATCCAGGACGCGGTTCTCCACGTATTCCTCGATGAGTCTCTTGACCAGCTTGCCCTTGGGGTAATACCGCATGTTGCCCGAATCGCTGCCCGGCTCGTAATCAGCGAGTTCAAGCTTCTGCATGAGCTCCACG
Source organism: DHVE2 group archaeon (assembly GCA_015520985.1). Classification (GTDB taxonomy): domain Archaea; phylum Thermoplasmatota; class Thermoplasmata; order Thermoplasmatales; family Aciduliprofundaceae; genus JAADDK01. The sequence goes on along the minus strand of WAOY01000031.1, from coordinate 5,989 downwards.
TGCGGGGGGATCCTCGTGACCGCGCGGGTACCCGAAATCTCGTAATCCACGAACTTCTTCAGGTTGGGGTACTTCTCGTAATTGAACTCCGATACATCATGCAATTCCCCATCTGGGGTCATTATGTACCAGTAGGTGGTCTTCTTCTCTGCCTTCAGCGCCTCGCTCTCCTCCTCTTCCTCCCCCTCAGCGCGTATCTCCTTGCTAAGTTCACTCAGAGGATGCCCCTTGCACGAGATTACGAAGCTCTTATACCAGCCAAAGGGGGCGCGGCAGACCTCGTACTTCTCGCCGAGAATACTCTCAAGGTTGAGAAGGACCTTCATCGCCACGTCGGGCGAGGCCAGCTTGGGGCTTAGATGCGCATACGGATAGAGGACTATTCGCTCTACGTTCAGTTTTTCCGCGATTTCCTCAATCTCTTTGCTCGCCCTCGGAGCAATGCCATCGTCGCCCTCCTCCACCGATATGAATGCGACGAGGCACTCATCGCACCTTTCCTTCCTCTTCTCGATCTCCTCTGCATTCTTGAGCGCCTTCTCCCTCGCCTCGTACTCTATGTAGTCCGCGTGGATGAAAAGAACCCGCATGCTGGGGGATTTTTGACATGGTATAAAACTGTTTTCTTCGCCGAAACGTTAATCTTCCCCCAGGGGATACCTCACCATGCGAAAACTCGCCGATATTCTCGTGGAAAAAGGATGGCGGATTGCAACCGCCGAGTCATGCACGGGCGGGCTGCTGGGAAGCAGGATAACCGACGTTCCGGGGGCGTCGCGATACTACTTAGGAGGAGTGATTGCCTACGATAATCGTGTGAAGGAGAAAATACTCGGTGTGCGGAGGGAAACCCTGGAAAAGTACGGAGCGGTGAGCGAGAAGTGCGCCGGAGAGATGGCCGAAGGCGTGGCCAGATTGATGGGCGCAAATGTCGCAATCGCGACTACGGGCATAGCGGGGCCATCAGGTGGAACCGAAGAGAAGCCGATTGGCACGGTGTTCATCGCCTATTACATCCTGGGCAAAACGCACGTTGAGAGGAAAAGATTCCACGGCAGCCGCGTGGAAATAAAGGAAAAGATAGTTGAGCGCGCGATCTCGCAGCTTTGGGGACTCCTTAGAGATATCAGTTGACGCGGGTCCCGCGGTAGTGTATCACATACCTATGGCCTAGTATCTCTATGTCCTGTGACAGGTCGATTTTGTTTCCGGAAACGGTGTAGTTGAGCACCGTTGTGGAATTATCGCTCTCTATCCTTACCCGCCCGTTCCCCAGGTCCTTCCACGTGAATTTCCCTTCAAAATGATAGTACTCGGAGGACCCATAGGACTTGCCCGTGCCGTTGGCGTAGAATACCATATAGAAGTCGGCGCTTGAATTCCCGTAGCCCTCGATTTCCACGCTCGTAATATGCCATTTGCCCACCAGGGGGCTCATCATAAAGTACGTGGCCGCGAAGATCAGCAGGAAGATGATTGCGATGACCCCAATAAAAACCACGATCCACTTCAGCGGACTGACCCTTTCCCCCGGGGGCACGTACTCCCGCACGGGCGGCGGCTGCACCTCGGGCGGATTTCCCTGCGCATTCTCTCCGTACTCCTCCTCAATGAGATCATCCCCGGTCATAGCGCATTCACGTGTGAACATACGCCTTGTTTCTATTTCTACTTTTCCCCGGCCAAGGAAAATGGTTTATACCTTGAAACAATGAGGGTAGTGCATGAAGTACATTATTGTCACAGGCGGCGTGATTTCTGGGCTGGGAAAGGGAATTACCACGAGCTCCATCGCAAAGATTCTGAAGGTCCGCGGGCTGAATGTGACTGCTATTAAAATCGACCCATATCTGAATTACGACGCAGGCACCATGAACCCGTACCAGCACGGCGAAGTCTTCGTGCTTGATGATGGTGGCGAAGTGGACCTCGATCTGGGCAACTACGAGAGGTTCCTGGACACGAATCTCACCTTCGATCATAACATTACGACGGGCAAGGTTTACAAGACTGTGATAGAGAGGGAGAGGCGGGGCGAGTACCTGGGGAAGACGGTGCAGATCATCCCCCACATCACCGAGGAGATAAAGAGGAGGATAAAGAAGATAGCAATCGAGACCAATGCGGACGTGACGATCATTGAAATCGGCGGTACAGTGGGAGACATGGAGAGCATGCCATTCCTGGAGGCCGCGAGGCAACTGTGGATAGAGGAGGGTTTCCGCAACGTTCTCTTCGTGCACACCACCCTTGTCCCCATGCTGGACGTGGTGGGGGAGCAGAAGACCAAGCCCACGCAGCACAGCGTGAAAGAGCTCCGCTCCCTCGGAATTCAGCCTGACATAATCATAGGGCGCGCAAAGGACTGGCTCCACGAAGATACCCGCAGAAAGATTTCGCTGTTCTGCAACGTGCCCTACGAAGCCGTAATAAGCGCCCCCGACGCAAAATCCATCTACGAGGTACCGCTCATATTCGAGAAGCAGGGGCTGGGCGAGTACATAATGGGCAAGCTCCAGCTCTGGGGCGAGAACCCGGACTGGAAATCCTGGAGGAAATTCCTTGACAACCTCTTCAACCCGAAGGATGAAGTAACCATCGGAATCGTCGGGAAGTACGTGCACCTCAAGGACTCGTACATAAGCCACCGCGAAGCCCTCACGCATGTGGCGGCGAAGCTCCGAACCAAAGTGAATATGCGGTGGATAGACAGCGAGGAAGTTGAGGAGAAGGGCACATCCCTGCTTGAAGGGGTGCACGGAATCCTCATCCCCGGGGGCTTCGGCTCAAGGGGCTCCGAGGGAAAAATCATGGCGGCCAGATACGCCAGGGAGAACAACATCCCATTCCTCGGGGTATGCTTCGGATTCCAGCTGGCCGTTGTGGAATTCGCCCGCAATGTGCTGGGTTATGAGGATGCGAACAGCACGGAACTGCATCCCAGCACATCGTATCCCGTAATAGACCTACTTCCGGAGCAGAGGGGCGTGGAGAACCTTGGCGGCACGATGCGCCTGGGAGCGCAGAAGGTAATCATAGAGAGGGGGAGCAGGGCCCACAGGATATACGGGAAGACGGTGATATACGAGAGGCACCGACACAGGTACGAGGTGAACCCGGAGTTCATCGAGGAATTTGAAAAGCACGGGCTGCACTTCAGCGGAAAGGACGAATCGGGAACGAGGATGGAGATCTTCGAACTGAAGGACCACATCTTCTACATGGGCTCCCAGTTCCACCCGGAGTTCAAGTCCAGGCCCCTGAAACCGTCGCCCCTGCACCTGGAACTCGTGAAGAAGGCATTGGAGTACAAGAGGAATCAGTGATTCTCCCTGCCGATGTACCCCGCGATGAATTCTCCGAGGAACCTTGCGAGGTTCCTTACGTCGTGGAACTGCGAGGTCTCGGCGTGGAGGTATAGCATGCAGGCGCGATCGCAGTTGTGCATAATTTCCCTCGCTTTCCTCGCCTTCTCTCCCTGCATTATCTCCTCAAGGCCCTGCTCAACGAGGTTCCCTACTCGATGTGCGATGACGGCGCAGGGGTAAATCACGTCGCCATTCGCATCGATTGTGACGGAGAAGGAGCGGCAGCGGTAATCCTTCTGCAAAGCGTCTATGAATGCCCAGCTAGTCTCGATTGTGCTCCCGTACTCCCTCTTAAGTTCAACGAGGAGATCGTGCAATTCTTTTTTATCCGGAGCGACGTTGGGCGTGCCCGGGAGGTGCACCGCGCTCATGACGAGGATTCGCGCCCCCGCCTCGTGCGCCTTTTCAACGCGCCAGCGCAGCGAGGAGATGTCGTTCTTCGTCACAACCGTTTGCACGGTTATCTTCATAATCTTCGTGTACTTGGGCAGCTCGTCGAACAGGTACAAGTTTCCGTGCCCCTCGTCGATTGAGATGTGCATGAAATCCAGGTACTTCGCGAACTTCTCCACGGGCATTTTGTGAAGAAGGGTGCCGTTTGTGGTCATGAAAAGATAGAAGGAGCGGTCGTGGGCATACTTCATAATATCCAGGATGTCCCTGCGAAGCGTGGGCTCCCCGCCCTCGAGGCTGAGCACCGTAACGGTGCTCTCCGCCAGGTGGTCAATTATTTTGAAAATGTCCTTCGTAGGCAAATCCTTCATGGGCTGGCGCCAGACGTCGCAGAAAGGACACTGGAGATTGCAGCGGTGCGTGACCTTGAAAGTGCCGTAAACGGGCCTCTCAAAATCGAGGTAACTCTTGAGGAACCACTTGATCGCCCTCAACTCCCGGGGAAGCCACATGAGGATTGGCATTCCGTGATGGTATTTAACACTTGGGAATTGGTGAGAATTATTTCGACAAGGTATCTCCCTTTTATCGTCCTGTTGCTTACAATGATTTTCTCTGGTTTAGTTTGCTTACTTTTTTCTTACCGAAGAATTTGTAATCAAACATTCGAAGAATATAATCCCGTGGGGTGAGCTTTCCGCTTAGTAGCTGTTCTTTCAACCTTTTTATGTACTCAATATTTTCGGGCTGTGAGTTTACTAGAGCATCAAGGAATTTTATCACCTCCACGTCTTCTACTGTGATCTCCACCTCCTCTCCGTCACGGTATCTGAGTACATACCTTTCATCCACTTTTTCTATTTTGTAGGGTTTACAATCTATAACTTTCTGAAGTTTTTTCATCTGCTTAACTGGGATATACACATAAACATCCACATGCATAATACCTCTGTAAAAGTCAAAAACCACATATTCATCATCACCGAACTCCTCCCCTAATCTTATATCCGCATCGCTAATTTCCTCAGGATACTTTCCCAACCTCTTTAAGTAATCATTCACCGTTGGTTGCTCCACCCATATGTCCACAATTCTCGGTACATTCCCGCTCCAGAAACTCTTCCAGAAATCGGCTATAGCATTTTTTCCTCTGTCCTTGTATTCCCATCTCATCGTAAAACCCCAGTAGAGAAACCATGAAGGAAGTGCAATTAATGCGCCCATTAGAAATATTACAACCAATGATTTAAAGACATTCTCAAATATGAATCCTTCCTCTATTAGGTATTCGATAAAAATCGGGAAAAATAATAAAACTGAGATCAGACCTAAGCAACCCATAAAAATAACAAACCAGGCAAACTCTCCCCAGTTTGTTTTTCCATAGAAGCGAAGAGTTTGGGGCTGTGTTGTTGCTCGGAGCATGCAGCATCACCTCAGTATTCGGGGAGATTATGATCATAAAAAGATTGTGTTATGCCAGATATCCAGTTTCTGTTTAGATGACCCGCCCTTGAACTCGAACAGATTGCTCTGACCGTCGTTATTGGGGCCTCCCGCCGAGTTGCACTAATAAATATCCAGCTTCTCCCCCAAAAATAAGTAAATTCCCGTATCATCTTAATCTGTTGAATTCTTCAATGGTTATTCCCAAATCTTTTATTATCCGCCTAAGCAGCCCCACAGATATCTCTCTGCCCTTATGAATGGGTATGGTTATCCACCGGCCATCCGGGTGCCTGTATATCGCATGGCTGCCCTTCTGCCTTATTTTTACAAATCCCAGCGTTTCTACGATTTTAACTAATTGCTCCGGCTTTATGGGCTTTAACTTCTGGCTCATTGACCTCTACCTCTTCAATGGCCATCTCTATGGGTATTTCTTCGCCCATCTCCTTTCTAGCTTCTATGTTCAGCTCTATGGCCTCTCTTATGTTCTTCATAACCTCCTCATACGTCTCACCCTGCGTGTAACACCCCTGCAAAGCCGGACAGTATGCTATATACATCCCACTCTCATCCCTCTCCACAACCACTGTGTATCTGTATTTTACCATACTTATACATCACCTCCTTCTATTTTAAGGTTTTCGCCCTCACCTGTACTTTTTCCGCACGTCCCGCCATTCCACCTCCACGCGCGGATTGTACTTCTTTATCTGCTGGATTATCAGCTTCATGCTCGGTATCCAGTACTTCTCCACGTAGTACTTGTATTTGCCCTTTTC
>WAOY01000030.1 GCA_015520985.1 DHVE2 group archaeon | reverse complement strand
GAAGGGGGACATGCACAGGGCCGTGGAGAAGGCCCACGAGGTGGAGAAGTACGAGAGCCAGGCGGACGACCTGAAACTGGAAATTCTGAGGATGCTCTACTCCCAGGAGAAGAAGATAAACGACATACTCTCCATCCTGCAGATAGAGAAGCTCATCCTGTGGATAGACGCCATAAGTGACAAGGCGGAAGATGCCTCCGACGTGATAATCCTCATAAGTGCCAAGGTAGCACTGTGACCACAACGTACGTGACGACGAAGGAGATGAGGGGCGCTATGGTCCAGGAGAGGGCCAGGTTCTTCACCGTTTTTCTGTTAAGCTCGCTGTAGCCCTTTACTAGCCCGGTGCCTATAACCCCGCCTATTATCGCCTGGGTGATTGATACCGGGAAGTGCAGCTGGGTGAACAGCTCCACCACTATCGCGCCGGCTATCTGGGCGGCGAATGCTCTGGGTGGATCCAGCGAGGTTATCCTCCTCCCAACGGTCACCACGGTCCTCTTCCCCAGGAGCACGGTGCCCAGCATGGCGGATACGCCCGAGAAGATTATGGAATAGTACGATAGCGAAAGGGATGCGATAAGCCCTATGGTGTTGGCCCCCAGGGTGTACGCCATGAACCCGCTGCTCACGAAAAGGGATATGGTGTAGAACTTGCTCAGGGAGAACACGTGTAGCCTGTGGGTGACTTTAGCGGTGACGATGTAAATCGCGAAGGCAAGCGCGAGGGAGGCAAGGAGGTTCACGCCCCAGGCCGCCACGATCCACAGGACAAATTCCACGTTGATGGCTATTGCGTAGGCGACGGCGACGCCTATTATTGATCCCACGAGGATCTGAGACGCGGAAAGGGGTATGGACACGAGGGTGAAAAGCAGGAGTATTATCGCGGTGGCGAGAAGCACCATGAGGGACATCTGCATGGTGAGGGGATACTCCAGCATTCCTCCCCCTATGGCCCCTGCCATCTTCCACCCCTCCAGGAATGTTCCGAGCATGACGAGGAGACCCGCGAAGACAGAGGCCTTATAGTACGAAGTAATGCGGGAGCCGTAAAGGGTGCCGACGCTGCCCGCAGAGTTGTTGGCAGCTATGATGAAACTTACCGCCGATGCGAGAACAAGGTAAAGCAGGGCGAGCATTTCGGAGATTAAAGATGTTTTTATATATCAACTTTGCCGTGATGGGCGCTGGAACGCATATCCCGGGAAACATATAAATACACACTGGACGATACGGGCACATGGTTCGCTCACGCAGACACAACGATCCCGTCGAGGGGCTGCTGAACAGGAAAATCCTGAAGATTCGCTCATCCCGTGGCGAGGCGGACACCACCCTACCGTCAATTCACCTGGAGCCGTCTTCCTTCATAGAGTTCATAAAATCCACCGTGGAGCCCATCTTCACCTGGGACCGCGACCGCTTCGGCGTGGTGCGCGACGGCGTGTTTTACTGGACCGAAGTGGAAGGAGTCGGAGGGTTCGAAAATCTGGTGAAATTCTATAAAATCGCAGGGGAGAGGATAGACGATATTCCGGGAGAAAATTTCAGCGCGATCCTGGAAATCCTCAGGACCCTGGGTCTCAAGAATCTGGAGGAGATGGAAAGGAGCGCAGAGACCCTGGACTACGGGTTATCAACGGGGATAGTTGAGGTGATCATAGACGGAACACGGGTGGACTCCTGGGACTCGCTGAGAAGGGAGATATTCGAGGGCAGGATCGGGGAAGTGAAGGTGGAGAAGCACCTGGAACTCAGCGCCGTGGATACTTGCAGGAGGGAGGGAATAGGGACCTTCGACGAGTGCCTGCTGCGGAGGAAGTACGACATGGGCCTGGAGGATTTCCCCCTGCTCCTCAAGGTTCCCGATATAATCCCCGATGATGTTGAATTCTACGAATCGCCCAGGATCGAGGGGAACCGCGTGGTCATCGGGAGTAGGGGGTACTCCGACGTCTACCTGGCGGATCTCTTTGCCGGGATGGACGCCTATGTAAACACCCTGCGTGAATTCAAGAGGCTCTACGGTGAGGGAAAAGTGCGGGATTACGACGAGTTCCTGCTCTACAAGAAGAAGCAGTACACCCTGAAGGACCTGGAGGACATGGTGGAGGAAGGGCTGGTGCGGGTGAAGATAGACGGTGATTACGAATTTGTCACCGCAGTCGAAAGGAATAACGGTGTACACCTGGTAACCGAGAAAGGCGGGAGATACGCGCTTCGGGACCTCCTCCGGAGCGATTTCCCAGCGGACCTAGTTCTTCCGCTACCCAAGAACTACAGGGACTACAAGGCGAGCAGGTACGGGTACTACGTTGAGTGGAAGATGGTCCGCAACTCCGGGCGGGGCGATGACCGTGGGCCTCGCAATCTCGACGAACTGAAGAGATTCATCTCCCTGGGTCTTGTGAGCGTCGGTGGAAAGAGGGTCAGGGACCTCATCGTGGAGGGTCGCCAGGTCTTCTTCCTGCTGGAGGACGGGACCAGGGAGAGGATGTACAGGTGGGTTGCCCAGAAGAACGACTTCGAGATATACGGGATGATAAACGGGAAACTCAGCTGGATCCGCAGGTTCCTGGCAGAGGGGTTCAACGACCCCGATGCGATCCGCCTGGTTTTGGCCATAAAGAGCCACGAACTCTCCAGGAAGAACGTCGTGTCCATCAAGTCCCTATCCGAAGAGACGGGGATATCCGTGGAGAGGCTGGGATTCTACCTAACCAGCGACAGGTTCAAGAGGTTCGGGGAGCTCAGGGACGGGCAGTTCTACCTGCACCCAGACATAGAGGAGTTCAAGAGGAACGTGAAGGTGAGGAAGGACGAGGACTACGAGGTCATCGTCGTGGACGGCAGAAATGTGCTCTACGGCGGCGAGGAGAAGCAGAACAAACCCGGAAAGGTGGAGAACATAATCATCGCCGTGGAGAGCCTGAAGAAGCGCGGGGTGCCGGAGGACAGGATCATCGTCATCCTCAAGAACGCGGATTTCAACAGGTACCGCGTGGACGACCTTGAAAAGCTGCGGGAGCTGGAGAGGGCAAAGATAGTGCATCCCATAAGCTCAGGGTACGACGACATGGAAATCCTGCGCATTGCGCTGGAGGAGAGGAATGGTCTGATTATAACCCGGGACCACTACCGGGAGTTCATAGGGGGCAACATAACCGAGGAAGACATAG
>WAOY01000029.1 GCA_015520985.1 DHVE2 group archaeon | reverse complement strand
CCATTGGTCACGGCCGTGTCCGTGTAGGTGAGCGTGTTGCCCGAGACATACGTCAGGTACGATTCTCCTCCGCTGCTCGTGCCCCTGTATATCCTGTACGATGTGATCGCCGACCCGCCATTGCTGCTCGGAGCACTCCAGGTGAGCTTTACATACCCGTCTCCGGCCTCCGCGGCTAAATTGAGCGGCGCGCTGGGAACATCACCACCAGATCCACCACCGTTAACGGTGAGGGTGAGAGTGATAGAACTTGAGAGGTTGCCCCAGTGTCCAGTGGTATGGTTGTAACTGTAAGCCGTGAGCTTTATGGAATAGGCCCCGCTCTGCACATTGCTGGAAGTGCTTATAGTTAGAGTGAAACCGGCGGATGCACCGTTGCCCGCAGGATGAACGTAGCCCGGCGAGGTGCTTGCAGTTGCCCCAGATGGAAGTCCCTCCACGACAAAATGACCCACCTCAGTGGTCCAGTCGTAGGGGAACTTAACATTTATGTAGAATGACACGGAGCTGCCTGCATTCACACTCTTACTGGTCGTACTGGTACTGAGGGTAAAACCGATATCATGGACAAATTCCCAAGCATTTATGACACCCCACCCTGTGGCCAGATCCCAACCGCTCTTAGCCCAGTAGGCTGTTTCTCCACTGTGATACCCACTGGGTGTCTCAGTGACATCGTAGAAAGGTGGGGATGAGGAATACTTACCATTGTGATAGTAGTCATATCCGAGCTTATAAATAGTGGGCAGGAGGAACCCGAGACCATGATTGGAAACGCGATACTTCACACCAATGTAAGCATCCATCATTGCCACTACCCCGGCCACGACAGGGCAGGCGACCGAGGTGCCTGCAATTGCGCTCCACTTCGTATTGCCCTGTCCATCGCTCACGTAAATCAATGTATGATTGCCCATTGCCGCTATGTCCGCCGTTGCACGCCCATGCTTCCCCGTGGCGCCGATTATGGAATCCACGTAATTCTTCTGCCAGGAAGGCTCAGAGTAGGAGGAGCTCACACCGCTCTGGGTGCCCCAGTGGTGATCCTGGTTGCCACCTGCGCCGGTGGCACTGATATCGTACCACACGATTTCTTTCTTTCTAGGATTGCTTGTGTAAGTATTATAACCCATGGTGGCAACATCGTCCAGGGTTGTTCTATCAACACCGTTGGGGAAAGGTGTGGTACCACCAACAGCAATGACCCCAAAAGTATCATACGCGGCTATGGAAGGATAACTGGGGTTATCAGTATCACCATCGTCACCGCTGGATGCCAGAACAGTTATGCCCATAGCATTCAACGCCTTTATGGCATTATCCGTGGCAACTGAGCCCTCCGTGTCACCATCACCCCAGGAGTTGCTTACAGCCACAAGTATCTTGCTGTTGTCCTGGGCGAGGGTGTTGAGAATGTAGTTGTATTCGTTATCTGGGAAGTTGTTCTCCGCAGGGTGCCCATCCTGTCCCGGGCCATAAACACAGAACGCATCAACCCCTGGAGCGAGGGTCCCCACCATCTCCAGGTCAAGCTCGTTCTCCCCGGAGACGTACCCATCAGTGTTGCTCCCAGGCGCATGGGCACCGCTGGTGCCATGCCAGTGCACCGTGGACATAACACCCATATTCTGCATCCACTTGGGTATAACATGCTTGAAGTAGTACTCAACAGCATCAGGGTCAAATGGCGCCGCACCACCATCCCAGAGAACGGTAGCCACACGCAGCCCAGTGGCAAATATGTGCTTGTTACTTGGCCCAGCATCAGGAGTATCGTTCACCAGCTGGAGCACATGGTACATTTTCATCATATCCGCACCGGTGAGGAAATCAATGTTCTTCGAGCTATAGTGGAAATAGTTCAGGTGATACCTCGTTGCGTTGTCCAGCCCATTCAAACCCTCTATATAGGGCACAAATTTGGCAGGGAACTTTGGAGGGCTGGTTGGTGCAAAGAAAGTGTGCATGTATCTGGGATTGCTGTTCTCATACACTCCGAATTCCACACCGAACAGCTTTTCTATCTTGCCTACCTTGTCGTGTATGGTTATGGCATTTCTTAGATCATACGTTTCCTCCACGTGCACCCCATTGCTTTTTATCCAAGACACGATCTCGTTGTATATGTCTTTGGGGGGCGCAAAGTTCATTCTGAACTCATTGTAACTGAGGAATTTATGATATAAGGGAGAGCGTACATCGTTCACGTCATGCAGGTACCTGTTAAGCGCATCTTCATTTCTCCACTTCAGAGCAATCGTTATCCATATTTCCATGTTTTTATCGGCAGGCCCGACGTACCTGGCATCGTTGAAAATCTCTGATCTGTACCCCTTGGTTACAGGTACCATCTGATTTCCTGCACTTCCCGCGAGGATACCGAAGTATATTCCGCCTATAACAACCGCTAATATGATCGCAAGAACCGTCAGTCTCCTTCCCGTTGCACGCATATTCCTCATCCCATACCACCTTCCAATACCTTGTTGGTTCTAGATTTGGCATGTGAGTATTTAAAGTTGTTGTTCAGCACAATGTTACACTACAAAATTAAAACAACCATGTTTAAAACACACAGTGTAAAAAACTATTTTTCTGAAATCAAGAACAACTATAGAAAATGCCTGTTGCACTTTTAAGTTGAACAACACAGTGGCGTAAAACATGAGTGTATATGCATGCAATCCAAAGATTATCTGTAGAGAAAGACTATGTCACCCACGGTAGCGCTCAGAGATTTGGCCACCACCGGACACTTAACCATCAGCATGTAATAGATTCCCTTCCATTCGCTGAGACCCTCATAGTTTCCCTGTCCCTTGGATATGACCACATTATGTTCCTTTATCCACCGTCCAACTTCCGGATCATTCCTCTCGTAACCAACTTCACCGTTGGAGAGGAAAAGGACTTCATCCATGTACTTGTCCAAACCCACGTATCTCAAATCATCCTCTGTGGCATCGTTTATTATTGGTCCCGCTTTTACAACGCCGGTGATGCTAATATCGTAAATTCCAAGAAGGGTCTCTATCAGAAGTTTATCGAAGACTATTTCTCCGGCATTGTCGAAGAAATAAAGGATTTTTCTGGCTCTTTCCATATCTCTCAAGAAACGATCATAGGAATCATAGGCAAAATGCCTTGACATTACATCAGATATAGTATCTTGGAGATTGAAATCCACCATCGCACCGAAATCTATTATGTTTCCAGCTATTGCAAGCCTTATGGCAGCTCTCAGCGGATCATCGCTTTCATCCACAATCCTTTTGAGTTCGGGGTACATATGAAGGCCGAGGTCATTACTCTCCCTCTTCACCTCTGCGTAAGGGTCCCCGCCTGCATACCTCCTCACAATACCGTGAGCGATATGTGCAATCTCCGGGGGTGTTTTTCTCCAGTCCATGTTCACAAGGGCATCCATCACCTCCCTCAACACCTTTTCAATATCTTCTTCGCTCAAATTGGAGAAGCGGCAGGCCTTTATCACCTGCCTCTGCACGCAGGGGATACAGTCCACTTGAGCCAGCATAAGTGGGTAAATAACAACTTCGCTAATAAGCCAATCGCAGAACTCTGGAAAAAGGTTATATCGCTAATGGAATTCACTTGCATGGAAGTCTGCAAGGGCTCGGAATGCCTTAGGGTTGAACTGGTGGCATTTTCCCTTCCCAGAGACGGAGACGTGGATGGCCTCGTGGCTGAGAGTGGTGCCATCTCACACGCGCCAGAATTCAGAACCCTGAACGAGGAGAGAAAGAGACACCTGATAGAACTACTGAGAAAACTCGGACATGAGAGCGTTTTCGAGCACGCATGCTTCACATTTCGCGTTGAGGGGATATCGAGGGTATGCACCCACCAGCTGGTGAGGCATCGCCTTGCGAGTTACACACAGCAATCGCAGAGGTACGTGAAGCTCAGAAATCCAAAGTACATCGTACCGGAGAGCATCATGGACAGCGAATTCAGGGATGAATACATGGAACTCCTGGAAAGGGCATCTGATCTATACAGGAGGATGGTGGAAAGCGGTGTGAGAAAAGAAGACGCACGCTTCATACTTCCTCAGGGGATTGAGACGAAGATAGTAATCACCATGAACGCAAGGGAGTTAAGGCACTTCATAAAGCTGCGATGCGATAAAAGCGCCCAGTGGGAGATAAGGAACCTTGCCAAGAGGATGCTGGAACTTGCCCATGAAGTGGCCCCACTCTTATTCGAGGACCTTTATAATGAATTTATCGTGAATGAGAGAGATAGGGCGAAGAGTTTATAAGAGAAATGCATATTATACATCAAAAGGGTGATTGTGGTGCCTCTCTTTGGCAAGAAAAAAGGTGGCAAATCGTCGGGGATATTGAAGAACTATGAAAAGTTGGTTGAGGAGTCTTTAGAGGCCATGAAGAGGGGCGATGAGGACAGGGCTATCCTCAACCTGAGGAAGCTCCTGAGATGGGTGACTGAGGACCTGGACAAGATCTCCAAGTTGCCCGATGCTGATAAAAATAAACTTTCTGATATACTCACCGATGCCGGTGAGGCGCTTATAAAATTGAAGGAGTATGACACGGCGATAAAGATCCTCGAAAGGGCAAAGACGATAAATCCCAAGAACTTCCGCGCTTGGATGGACATAGGAAAGGACCTTTTGCAGAGGAATACCCAGGTACCCTACGCGCTTGTTTGCCTGAGGGAGGCATCAAAAATAGAGCCAAAAAATGTAGAGGTACACCTCTTGCTGGGAGACGCGTACAGGATACAGGGGCAACTCGATAAGGCCCTCGCCTCATACCAGAAAGCCCTCAAGGTGGATCCGGACAACGAGGAGGCTCTGCAGAAGGTGCTGAAAATACAGCCTGAAAACATAGATATTCTGGAAAGATACATAAAAATCCTAGAGAGCAAGGGCAATAAGGATGAGCTCGTAAAGGCGTACAACAAGATAGTTTCCATAACAGGAGATATGAACTACCTGGAGAGGGGGCTCCAGCTGGACCCGGGCAACAAGGATCTCCTCATGAACAAGGCGAGGATACTCCTTCGCGAGGAGAAAACAGATGAAGCAAGGGAAATAGTTGTGAAACTCAAGGATATGTATCCCGACGACCCCGATATAAAGATGCTGTACGATGAGCTCGTCCACCCGGAAACCCCAGAGGAGGTAAAGGAGGAAGTTGAGGAAATAGAAGTGGGCGAGCTATTCGAGGACATTTCCCTGGGAGAGGCAGCCGAGGTGAACTTTGAAGAGGAAGGAACGATGATGATAGAGGGGTCTGAAGCGGCAGAGGAGGAGAAAAAGGAAGAGGAAAAGCCCGTTTCTGAACCAAGTGCGCCCGCAGCACCTGCCGTGGTCAGCGCGGCGGAAGGTCTCGCTGAAGGCGCCCGGGAAGAGAAGGAAGAAGCCCCGGCCCAGGAAATCCCCTCCGAAGTTCCGGAGGAGAAAAAAGTGGAGGAAAAACCGCCTGAAGAGGCCCCCAAGGTGCCAGAGGAAGTGCAGGAGAAAATACCCCCTGAAGACGAATTCCTGCAGCTTTACGGCACCGGAAAGAGGGAAGAGGCTGCGAAGCTACTCAGCACCATGCCGGACGATGCCGTGGAGAAACTTCTGGGGGAGAACGAGAACATACTCAGATTCGTATTCGATCACCTGGTAAATGAGAAGAGATACGAACTGGCCCTTAAGTTCATAGATGCCATTCTCACCAAGAGCGCCACCGAAGAAAACCTGATTGAGAAGGCGAAGATCCTGATAGAATTGGGAAGGATGGACGAGGCGGAGAAGGTACTGAACGAAGTTATGAAGAAGAACGTGAAGAACGGAATGGCGATGTACCTCAAGGCGAGGATAAAGAGCATCCAGGGAGTGGATATAGGCGTGAAGAACTTCCTCACCATGGCTCTAAAATTCGCGCCCCAGTTGAAGGAAAGGGCAAAGGAAGATCCATACCTAGAGAAGTACCGCCAGGAGGAGTGGTTCAGGAAGATAACCTCATAGCTCCTCCAGCTCCCTGCTTTCGTATATCTTTATCCCCACCCTTTCCAAGATCTCTCGAACTTTGCTCCTCTCCGGGCCCTTCAA
Source organism: DHVE2 group archaeon (assembly GCA_015520985.1). Classification (GTDB taxonomy): domain Archaea; phylum Thermoplasmatota; class Thermoplasmata; order Thermoplasmatales; family Aciduliprofundaceae; genus JAADDK01. The sequence continues at coordinate 3,919 of WAOY01000029.1, read as the reverse complement.
GCCCTTTTTGTGTATGTACGCACCCTGGCAGAAGCTATTCTCACATGCCCTTCTCACTATATCTTCGTCTATCTTCTCCACTGCATACCTCGGCACCATGTGTCCCACGGATACCCTGTACTTCAGCGCGATATCCGTTATCCTGGGCACGTAATGCCCGCCTCCGAAGCCCAGGAGCGCGGGATACCTCATCTCCTCCGCCTCCAGGATCGTCTTCGCTATAACCTCGCCGGCGCGGTCATCGCGCCACTCCTCCTCCGTGGAGCCGATTTCGATGAAGAAGGTCTTCGTTTCGAGATATGGGCCGTGGTGCGTGGCCTCGAAGGACACGTTGTAGTCACCGAACTTGTACTTCTTGAGGATCCTAAGTGCTTGGGTCATCAGGTAGGGATTGGTAGGCACAACGCACCTGTCCTGCCCGCCTGCCTCGGCGATGCCCCAGTTCCCTATGGGGTGCACTGTGAGGCTCTTCATCCCGGACGCACTCCTGTGCTTTGATGCCACAATGATGGTATCGAAATCTATTCCCAGCCTCCTGCGTATCTCCTCGTCCACATGCTCAGCGTGGATCTTGGGGCCCTTTATGTGCACGAGGTAGAACCGCTCGTTCTCGTAAACGGGAAACCCCTGGAACACGTCCACCTTCCTCCAGTCCTCCATGGAGAGGATTTTCTCCCGTATGTTCATCGAAGCCAGGTCGTCCTGGGATGTTAGTATGAGGTTCTTAGCGGGCATCACAGCTCCCTCCTGTGCGCCTCCAGCATCCTGATCTCCGACCCGTTGTACTCGGCGAAGGTTACAACGTTGTCGTACCCGTAAACCTCCACGAGCCTTTCACGGTACTTCAGGTCCCTCAGGAGGTGATGATCAAGTATGACCGTATCAACGGCTTCCGCTATCCTCCTGAGATTTCTTATGCTCCTTTCCAGGTCCTCCTGGGAAAAGCGGTATCCCAGGAAGTAGGTGGCGGGACCGTCCACTATCACGATGTCGGGATTCTCGTCGATTATGTACTGTGCCGCCGCTTCCACTATGGGTCCCTCCACGTCGGAGGCGTGCAAAATTCGATTCTTCCCGTCGTCCACGGTGGTCATGATTACGAAACCGAGGCGCGTTTTCTCGTTTCCGTGAGGAAATGGAGGTGAGAATTTAATCTCCACACCACCAAGGTCAAATTTCTTCCCGTCCGCGTAGATGATCTCGGCCCTATTTGCGAATCTATTGTGGAACTCCTCGGCGCGAATCCTCTGGCTCCTGTTTATCTTCTCCTTCCAGTGCTTCGCGAAAACTTTCTTACCTGCATAAAATTCCTCGTTGGGGTCGTAATGGTCGTAGTGGTAATGAGAAATCACAAACACATCCGCCTCCGCGGCCAGACGTCGGATCTCCTCCTTGAAAACCCGCAGAGCCTCGAACTCCGCGGGCTTCGGAGGCAAACCGTACCGCCTGGGCCCCAGGGCGGCGGAAGGATCTATAAAAATCTTGACGGGGGAATCAATAAAAACGGAGAGGGATCGGACCCCGAGGGAATCCGACGCTATGGGGCGCAGAATCATATCAACCCTGCTTTCTGCAATATCAGGAGATCCTCGGTGGTCAGCGGTTCGCCGCGCTTGAACTTCTCGTATATCTCCTCGGCCTTCTTCTTTACTTCTACCTTCTCCTTCTTCTTCTTGGTGGTGGCCATCTTCTGCTTCAGCCCGGTGATTATCTTCTCGAAGTCGCGGACGTCCTTCATGGCCTGCACGAACTTCTCGTGCTCCTCGTCCGCTTTCTTCTTGTTCTCCAGGTAGTTCTGGTGCGCCTCGTCCGCCTGCTTCCTGAGCTCGTCTGCCTTCTCGAAGAGTTCCACCATCTTGTTGTGGTGCTCCTGCGCCTCGTGCACCACGCGCTCAACTTCTCTGTGGTATTTCTCCGCCTCCTCCCTCGCCTTATCCAGTTCCTCCTTGATCCTGTTGAGCTCCTCGTTCTTCTTGAGCTCTTCCTCCATGATTTTCTCGTACTCCGCTATCTGCTTGTAGAGCGAATCTATGATCTCCACGAGCTCCCTCTCCTTGTCCGGCGGAAGCACGGTGGTCTGCTGCTTGAACTCAAGTTCCCTAACTTTCTTCTTCAGCTTTGCAATGTTGGGCATGTCCTTCCTGGGCATGAGCTTCCTTCTCTCCTCCCTGAGTTTCTCCGTGAGTTCCTTGACCTTCTCGTTCCACTCGCGGCGCTTCTCCTTGAGCTCCTTGACCTTCGCATTCAGCTCATCCCTCTTGGCCTTGTGCTCCTTCGCCTGCGCCACAAGTTCGCGAACCTGAGCGTTCAACTCATCTCTCTTGTTGGCCCACTCTCTCGCTTCCTTGTTGTACTTGTCTCTGAGCATCCTGTGGAGCTCCATGTCCTTCTTCCGCTTCTCGTACCTCTTCTCCAGATCTTCCAAAAGCTCAGCCATGGACAATCACTGCCAGGGGGATAAGGGAATGAGAATATAACTGTTTCGTTTAAACAGCCACATTCCGGCGACGGGCGTGAGAAAAACTTAAATACCAAAGTCGCATCGACTACACATCGATAGACATATCATATGACATATTGAGAGATAGGTGATAGCATGATGGATTTCGACCGCAGGAAGGGAATACGACTCATAATCCTGGACATACTCTCCCGGGAGAACCTGCACGGGTACGGGATAGCGGAGAAGATTGAGGAAACGTACGGTGTAAAGAAGCCGAGCTCCGGCGTCATATACCCGACTCTCTCGCATCTTCTACGCTCCGAACTCATAGAGGTGGTGAGCGAGGGAAAGAGGGAGAAGAAGATCTACGGCATAACGGATAAGGGAAGGCGATACCTGGAGGAGCACCGGGACGAGGTGCAGAGAGCCAAAAGTATCCTGGCGAATCTCGGCGAGTTCCACAGGCTCGGCGGCCACGAGATGATGGAGGAGATTGGCGAGATAATAAAGAACCTGCACAAACTGGGTCCACGGGATAAAGAACGCCTCGAGAAGGTCCTGCGAAGAACTGCGAGGGAACTAAGGAAGATCGCGGGGGGAATCCACGGTGAATGAGAACATCAGGAGGAACATCGAGATCCTGCTCGGAGATCCACGCAGAGCGATAGTCCGCCTGGCCATACCCATGATGATCGGTGGTTTTGTTCAAACGCTCTACAACTTCGTTGACGGTATATGGGTCTCCGGCCTCGGCGCAGATTCCCTGGCCGCCGTCGGTATATTCATGCCCTTCATGATGATCCTCTCCTCCATCGCCATGGGGATCGGAGTGGGCGGGAGTTCCGCGATATCCCGCGCTATAGGTGCGAGGGACAGAAAGAGGGCGAGCAACGTGGCGGAGCACACGCTCATAGCGGGCACGGTTATCGGCTCGGTGATCAGCTTTTCCCTCCTGCCATTCCTCCGCCCAATATTCACATCCATGGGGGCCGGGGCGGATGTGGTGGACCTCGCTTACTCCTACGGATCGGTCATAATCATCGGCTCTCCCCTGATATTCCTCTCAAATCTTGGAGGCGCTATACTGCGCGGAGAGGGAGATACGAAGAGGGCGATGTACCTCATGCTCACCAGCGCCGTGCTGAACATGATTCTGGATCCCATTTTCATATTCACCCTCCGCCTGGGCGTGGTGGGTGCCGCCATAGCCACGATGATATCCATCGGGGTCAACGCCATAATCATACTTTACTGGCTCCTGCTCAAGAGGGACAGTTACGTGCAGCTGAACCTGCGCTACTTCCGCAGGGACTGGGGCATAATGAGGGAGATCCTCTCCGTCGGATTGCCCTCTTCACTGGCCCAGATTTCCATGTCCCTCACCATGATCGTGCTCAATACCATCGTCATAATGGCAGGCGGAGACCGGGGAATGGCCATATTCTCCGGCGGCTGGAGGATAGTGATGCTCGCCAT